>DAORAG010000030.1:0-13994 GCA_035344095.1 Cyclobacteriaceae bacterium
TTTGATTGTGGGAATACTCGTGGGGATTTACCAGCCAGAAATTATTCCGATTTCCTATGCACTTCCTGCTTTTTCGATTCTTGTCATTCTTTATGCCGGAGTTTGGCTTACCGGCAAGAAGGGAAGATTCATATCTGGAGTTATTGGGTTGATTGCTATTGCAATCGCTGGCTATTGTCACGTTTCGCAATTCACCCAATGGAACAAGCCCGGGCATCTCTCGCAATTTAAAGGTCGAATAGTCCACTACCGAGCCACTGTTGCGAAACTACCTGAGGAAAAAGAGAAGTCATTTAAGTACGAAGTCAAAATCAACTCTGTATTCGATGGTGCAAATTGGAATGAAGTATCTGGTAAAGCACTGGTCTACATTCGCAAAGACCAATCTGAGCAAGAATATTTTTACGGTGATGATATTTTAATTCGTGGTGCTCCAGATCTTTTGAAAGGTCCAACCAATCCTAATGAGTTTGACTTCAGACGTTTTCTGGGCTTCCGGAATATTTACCATCAGGATTTCGTAAAGCCGGGAGACGTCCTGAAGCTTAGATCAGCTACAGCAAAAGATTTTAGATTTTATTCATACAAGGTTAGGGCATGGGCAACGGCAATCATTAAAGAAAGAATACCCGATGAGAGAAACAATGCGATCGCTCTTGCGCTCACACTTGGAGTGACCGATGGGATAGATAATGACCTCCAAAATGCCTACGCATCAAGCGGAGCGATGCATGTATTGGCCGTCTCAGGGTTGCATGTTGGTATTCTTTATGGAATCGTGATTTTGTTGTTGCGACCTATCAAAAATCTTTCCTGGGCACGTTGGGTCAATGCGATTGTCACATTAGTTGTACTTTGGTCGTTCGCTTTTGTGACCGGGCTGTCGCCTTCTGTGCTCAGGGCAGTCACGATGTTTTCATTCATTGCCCTTGCAAAACCATTTGGAAGGTCAACGAGCATCTATAACACATTAGCTGGATCTGCATTTATTCTTTTGCTGTATGATCCATACTTAATCATGTCTGTTGGGTTTCAGCTTTCTTATCTGGCAGTTCTTGGAATCATTTCGATACATAGGCCTTTGTATCAATTAATTGAGCCGTCAAATCGATTTCTGGATTGGGTTTGGAATATTTCCTGTGTATCCATTGCTGCACAACTCTCAACTTTTTCTTTGGGATTACTTTACTTCCATCAGTTTCCAGTCTATTTCCTGGTGTCAAATTTATTTGTGATCCCGGGAGCTTTTGTGATTTTGGTAACGAGCCTTTTGTTGCTGGCGTCAAACTCAATTCCCTTTCTTTCTGATGGGCTTGCGTTCGTGCTTCAATGGTCGATTAAGATATTAAACTATGGTGTTTTTACATTCGAAGCCTTGCCTTACAGCCTATTAGAGAACGTATATATCACTACCGCCCAGTGTTGGCTATTGATGGGCGTGATCGTTTTCTTACTGTTGTTGAGCTATCAAAGGAGGTTTTACCATTTGGTTGCAGCTTTTATTTGTGCAGTGATATTCTCAGCTCTTCAATGGTCACATTTCCGGATGGCTGTTAGCCACGATCAATTCCTGGTTTATAACGTTCCGGGTCACCGTGCCATTGAATGGATTTCGAAGGGAACGTCTCAATTCGTATGTGATTCAATGTTGGCCACGGACACGGAAAGAGTTCGTTTTCACATCAGACCGACAAGACTGGTTTCGGAAGTCAGGGACATCGAGGTTGCTATTGCAGACTCTTCGGAAAAACCATTACAAGTCTTTTTTCGAAACGGTAAAACCTTTGGTATTTTATCTGCTCCAATTAGTTCTTGGCCACCGGGCCTCAAACTGGATTACCTGGTGGTTGGCAACAATGCCTTTCGCAGATTGGAAGACATAATTGGTATCGTCCAGTTTGAACAACTGATTTTAGATGGCACCTATTCGCCCTATATTGCATATCAAATAAATAGCCAGGATAATGATCGGGTGCACTCGGTTCTTCATGAGGGTGCTTTTCACAAAATTTTTTAAATCATGGACAATGTATTGTACGAGGTGAATGACAGGGTCTGTCTTCTGACACTAAACAGGCCGGAAAAGAAGAATGCACTAAACGCTGAACTGGTAACGGCTTTGAAGGAACGGTTGAGCCAGGCGGAACAAGATTCGTTAGTTAAGGTAATTGTATTAAAGGCCAATGGGGATGTTTTTTGCTCAGGTGCGGATTTAGGATCTCTTCAAAAATTGCAAAGCAACACCCATCAGGAGAACCTGGATGATTCAAAAAACCTCATGGAGCTGTTTCGCCAGATTTACACCTTAAAAAAGGTTGTGATTGCACAAATTGAAGGGCATGCTCTGGCCGGTGGTTGTGGACTTGCCACCGTATGTGATTTTTCTTTTGTTGTGCCCAATGCGAAGCTTGGGTATACCGAAGTTCGAATTGGGTTTGTGCCCGCAATAGTTATGGTGTTTCTCCTAAGGAAGATCGGTGAGCAACGTGCGCGCCAGTTGCTTCTCAGCGGAGATCTTGTCACTGGGAGAGATGCTGTTTCACTGGGACTGGTAAATTTCACTTCCGACCCCGATCAAATTGAAGCAGAGGTAAGGACTTTTGCACAGCGGTTAGTAATTGGTAATTCGGCTAAGTCGCTGGAGTTCACAAAAAAGATGATTGCAGAGGTTCAATCCATGTCACTGGATGAAGGTCTCAATTACGCGGCTGAAATGAATGCGAACGCCCGCGCCACAGATGACTGCAAACGTGGCGTTGCCGCATTTCTGAATAAAGAGAAGCTTTTTTGGTAGGAGGTAGCCTTGGAGACTTCTGATCAGATCTTAAAAAAGTTTTGGGGCTACGATCATTTTAGACCCCCGCAAAAAGAAATCATTGAATCCGTGTTGGCCGGGCACGATGTAGTCGCGCTGTTGCCTACGGGTGGAGGTAAATCCATCTGTTTTCAGGTGCCGGCTTTGATGAAGGAAGGGTTATGTCTAGTCGTTACGCCATTGATTGCATTAATGGAGGATCAGGTAAGCCAGCTAAAACGCAGGAACATATCAGCGGTAGCAATACACTCTGGTATGGGGCGGAGTGAGTTGGACACAACTTTAGATAATTGTGCTTATGGTAATATCAAGTTTCTTTACCTGTCACCGGAGCGCATTCAGACTGATCTGTTTCGCGAGAGACTTCAAAAGATAAAAGTGAATCTGGTTGCCATTGATGAGGCACATTGCATTTCACAATGGGGTTATGATTTTCGGCCACCCTATTTGCTAATTTCATCTCTTAGGGAAACTAAGCCGGACGTACCTTTTATAGCACTTACGGCAACTGCTACAAGACAAGTACGTGAAGATATTGCCCAACAGCTGGCACTTCGCGACCCTAAACTTTTTCAAAAAAGCTTTGCTAGACCTAATCTGTCTTTTGTTGTCAGGAAAACCGAGAACAAGGACAAGCTGCTTCTTCAAGTTCTACAGAAGGTAAAAGGCTCGGCAATAGTGTATGTGCGATCAAGACGCGCAACGGAGCAACTTTCGAACTGGCTTTCGAAAAGTAACATCGCTGCCATTCACTATCATGCCGGACTAACAGCTCAGCAGAGAAGTGAGAATCAACGGCAGTGGATAATCGGATCAAAGCGGGTAATGGTCGCTACCAACGCCTTTGGTATGGGCATCGATAAGGGTGATGTCAGAACTGTTGTTCACTTTGATTTGCCTGAAACACTTGAAGCCTACTATCAGGAGGCTGGCCGTGCGGGAAGAGATGGACACCGCTCATACGCATTGGTCATTTATCATCCCATCGATGTGAAAAATTTGCGCGATAAGGTAACTGAGGGTCAGCCTTCGGTTAGCATTCTGAAAAATACCTATCAGGCCATTTCAAATTATCTTCAGCTTGCTGAGGGCAGTGCAATGGGGGAGAGCTTTGATTTTGATATTAATGACTTTACACAACGGTATCAGCTACCACCTCTTACCACCTTTGCGGCTCTTAAGAAACTTGAGGAGCAGGGATTGATTCAATTGAATGAAAGCTTCTACCGACCTTCCCGGATTCATTTTCAGGTAGACAAGAAGAGGCTTTATGAGTTTCAGGTGGCGAATATTCACTTTGATCTTTTAATTAAGTCATTGCTAAGAATGTATGGGGCGGAATTGTTTTCAACGTTTGTCACGATATCCGAAAGTACTATCGGTCGCTCCATTAACTGGTCTTTACAGGAAACAAAGCTGGCGCTCGAGCAACTTCACAAGATGCAATTCCTTCACTATGAACCGGCATCTGATAAGCCGCAAATAACTTTTTTGTTGGCAAGGCAGGATGCTCAGCAATTGCCTATTGATCATGCAAAGTTAGAAGAACGGAGGAAGTTGGCCTTGGATAAGATGGAGTCGATGATCGACTATGTGTTGCAAACTCACCGCTGCAGAACACAAGTAATTCAATCTTATTTCGATGAGGAGACCTTTAGCACATGTGGTGTATGTGACGTTTGCCTAGAGAGAAAGAAAAATGAGAACAAGTTGGCAGTGAAAGACTACCATGATCAGATTCTTGTTCTTCTTCGGGAAAAAGCGATGACCTCAGATGAACTGGAGAAAGCTGTGAACCCGGAGGATCACGATTTACTTGTCGATGTCATTCGGGAAATGCTTGATAACAATGAGATCAAATACGATGAATACTGGGTGCTTCGTGTGGTGAGCTAGCCAAGAGCGGCTACACCGGGAAGAACTTTTCCTTCAAAGTATTCGAGCAAAGCGCCACCACCTGTAGATACATAACTCACCTTATCGTTGAAACCGAATTTGGCTACAGCTGCTGCAGAATCACCTCCACCAATAAGCGAGAAGGCGCCAGTCTCGGTTGCCTTCACAACTGCTTCCGCAATTGCTTTTGTTCCGCCTTCGAATTTCTTCATTTCAAACACGCCCATAGGTCCGTTCCACAAAATTGTTTTAGAATCCAGAACCACCCTACTAAAAACCTCCCTGGCCTGAGGGCCAATATCAAGCCCCATCCAGCCGTCCTTAATTCCATGATTAATGGCAGTATCGGTATTAGCCTCTGCATCGAATTTGTCTGCAATAATCGAATCCAGGGGAAGGTGTAGTTCAACACCTTTATTCTTCGCCTTCTGAATCAATTCTTTGGCAAGTTCTAGTTTGTCAGCTTCGACCAGTGAATTTCCCACATTTCCGCCCATTGCTTTGAAGAATGTATATGCCATTCCACCACCGATAATCAGGTTGTCAACTTTGTTGAGCAGTTGTTCTATTATTAAGATTTTGTCTGAAATTTTTGCGCCACCCATAATCGCAGTGAATGGCTTTTCCGCATTTTCTAAAACTTTTTTGGCGTTCTCCAGTTCAGCAGCCATTACCAAGCCGGCACATTTTTCATTGAAGAACTGAGCGACAATGGTTGTGGAGGCGTGGGCCCTGTGTGCTGTACCAAACGCATCGTTCACATACACATCTCCCAATTTGGAGAGTTTTTCAGCAAACGAGACATCGCCCTTTTCTTCTTCTTTGTGAAACCGAAGATTTTCAAGTAGTAAAACTTCACCTGATTTCAGGGCGGCAGCTTTTTGTTCAGCTTCAGCGCCAATACAATCACTTGCAAACTGCACCTTTGTTCCCAAGAGTTTTTCGGTTGTCGCTATCGTGTGTTTGAGAGAATATTTCTCTTCAGGGCCTTCTTTCGGTCTGCCCAAATGTGACATTAACACGCAGCTTCCGCCATCGCCAAGAATTTTTTTTAGAGTAGGGATCGTGGCCCGGATACGGTTATCATCGGTCACCGCAAACGTTTTCTTGTCCAGTGGAACATTGAAATCAACACGGATGAGGGCTCTTTTATTTGAAAAATTGATGTCGTGGATGGTCTTCATTTATGTTTTTGTCAAAGTCGATGCGAAAATAATAACATTGTGCAATTGATGCCTACGCCCCGAAACTTATTCCCAGTCCTCGTGCCGCCTTTACAAGATTAGAATTCGGATCAACAAAATTGTATTTGCGAGTGGCCTCATCCAAAGATACCGTTGTAATGTCGTTGTTTTTGAAAGAGACCATTTTACCAAATTCTTTATCCAGAACCATTTCAAAAGCTTTCACGCCAAACAAGCTCGCCAGCACGCGATCGAATGCGATCGGAGTTCCACCACGAATGATATGCCCCAATACCGTCTCCCGGATCTCAGCCTTGCATCCAGCCTCCCGAAGCTGATGCGAAAGTGTGAAGGCCACTC
The DNA here is from genome assembly GCA_035344095.1 of Cyclobacteriaceae bacterium. Taxonomy (GTDB): domain Bacteria; phylum Bacteroidota; class Bacteroidia; order Cytophagales; family Cyclobacteriaceae; genus ELB16-189. Next base: position 6,256 of record DAORAG010000030.1, read on the forward strand.
CTCCTAGTTTTACATGTTCTGATCCCTTTGCAGCTTTTGAAAATGTGGCCGTCCCGTCTTTTGGTTTTGCGCCCTCGGCTACAACTATGTTAACAAACCCTCTTCCATTCTTGTAGCGCGAATCGATGCGCTTAAGTACTTTATTCAGGTCATAAGGAATTTCGGGAATGAGACAGAGCTCAGCGCCACCAGCAATGGCTGCATGCAGCGCAATCCACCCTGCGTCTCTTCCCATCACCTCCATGATCATCACACGATGATGGCTTTCTGCCGTAGTTACAAGTTTATCGAAAGAATCAGTCGCAATTTGAACAGCGGTTTGAAATCCAAATGTCATGTCGGTGGCCGACAGGTCATTGTCAATTGTTTTGGGCACACCAATGATGGGTATTCCCTTATCAAATAAGGTTTTAGATATTTTTTGGGAACCATCTCCACCTATGTTGATCACGGCATCAAAGCCCAGTTTCTTTAAACGTTTGATAAGTTCATCAGAGCGGTCTTCAAATTTGATCGTACCATCAGGCATTTCCACTGGATACTTGATGGGATTGGCTTTGTTGGTAGTTTTTAGTATGGTTCCACCCTTTACATGAATTCCCGCAATTTTTCTTCTCGTCAGCTTCACCAGCTCGTTCGGCTCTCTAAAGACGCCATTGAAGGCTTCGATACTACCGTATACCTCCCAGTCTTTTTCTTTTTGTGAGCGCTTTACTATTCCTCGGATTACTGCGTTTAGTCCCGGACAGTCTCCGCCACCGGTCAATACCAACAACTTGGGCATATGAAATATTTTAATTTGAAGAATTAAGATAACAACTAATCAAATCACCGTAGGGTTATCACCTTGAAAATTATAACTTTCCATCCGTTCAAAAATTTCAATCGTATGCGATCACCTCTAATCCTGATTTTGATTTGCGCTCTGGCGTTCAATATTAGCCGCCTAAATGCACAAAGTGACACGATCCGTTACACCATAATGTTTGGAGACCGCCAGGCAGGATCTCAAAAAATTTGGAAAACAGCAGATGGTTATATCGAAAGCTTCTATGAGTTTAATGATAGGGGACGGGGTCCGGAAATTCATTCCAGGTTTAAGGAAAATAATCAAGGATATCTGACATTTCTTGATGCGAAAGGCAAGAACTACCTGAAAAATGAGGTGTCAGAATCATTTAGATATGAAAATGGAAAGGCCACGTGGAAGAATGAGTCCGAAGACGAATCAAAATTGATTTCCTCTCTGGCATTTTATTCCCCTATCAACGGTAGCGGTGGAAATTTGATCAAAGCGCTTGTACTAAGCCCTCGTAAAAAAGTTGAAGTGCTGCCGGGTGGAACGGCTGAACTTTTGAGCCACAAAGCTTACGCATTTGAAAACAATGGAAAATCTATAAACCTCTATCTGTGTGAAATTGGTGGATTGGGCCTGACGCCAAACTACACTTGGGCAGATGAGAATAACGACCATGTGGCAGATGTGAGTGAGTGGTATTCGAACATCCGGAACGGCTATGAGTCTCTAAGAATGAAATTGTACGAAGAACAGAAGAAAGTTGAAGATGCCTATTTTGAAAAATGGCCATCCACACTCTCAACAAAACCTAATGGCATAGCTATCACTAACGTCAGTCTTTTTAATTCAGAGAAAGCAGTATTGCAAAATGGAATGACGGTACTGACGAGTGGAGGAAAAATAACTGCAGTTGGAAAAACTGGAGCTGTTAAGGTGCCCAAAGGTTACACCGTTATCAATGGGTTGGGTAAGACTTTGATGCCGGGCATGTGGGATATGCACGTGCATTATTCCGGTCCCTCTGACGGGGTCCTCCATCTTGGTGCCGGAGTTACCAACGTACGTGATATGGCCAATACCACGTCTCTGGTACAAACAAAAGAGCAGATTGACAAAGGACAGCTTGTCGGCCCTCGTATCTCGGCCATGTGTGGATTTATTGACGGAGCCGGACCTTATGCTGGCCCAACAGGAGAAATTATTTCATCCGCAGAGGAAGGTGTAGAAAGTGTAAAGAAGTATGCAAAACTTGGTTATCCGCAGATTAAACTTTACAGTTCAATTAAGCCAGAATGGGTCTCGACCATCACGGCTGAAGCAAAAAGAAACAACATGCGTGTAAGTGGCCATATTCCAGCGTACATGACAGCAAGTGAAGCGATAGATGCCGGATACAATGAGATACAGCATATCAACATGCTTTTCCTGAATTTCTATGGAAAGGATAAAGATACGCGGACGCCTCAGCGGTTTACACTCGTGGCAGATAATGCAGCCGACTTTGACTTCAATAGCAGCGAGTTCAAATCATTTCTTGCGAAGATGAAAGAGAACAACATCGTGAGCGACCCGACTGTGGCAATCTTTGAAGAGATGTTCACCAGTGTTCCAGGTGAAGTAAACCCGGTGTATGCTGCTATCAAAGACAGATTGCCGGCTTCTTCGCAACGATCAGTGCAGTCATTTGGAGGACTTCCGGCCAACGGAAAAGAAGAGCTGTACAAAAAGTCTTATGAAGCTTGCCTTCGCTATATCAAAGAAATGTATGACGCTGGAATTACTATCGTTGCCGGGACGGATGCAATGCCTGGATTCGCTTACCAACGCGAATTAGAATTGTATGTGAAGGCGGGTATACCTCCAGAACAAGTGCTGAAGATCGCTACCTGGAATGGTGCAAAAGTTGCCAATAAACTGGACCAACTCGGCTCAATTGAAAAAGGAAAAATTGCAGACATGATTTTGGTGAACGGAAATCCCGTAAACAATATCAGTGATGTTCGAAAGGTAGATGTGGTGATCAAAGAGGGAGTTGTGTATGACCCGGTAAAATTATATTCAGCGATTTCTGTTAAGTCGTACTAACGGCTGGCAGCTGCCGCACGGGTGAGACGATCATTGATTGCCTTTCCTATTCCGATGTCAGGTACTTTCTCAGCAATGATAAGGTCGATATTCATAGCATCTAGCTGTCGCAAAGCTGCAAATAGATTCTGTGCAGCTTCAGCTACGCTTTCGCTGGGGGAGAGGACTATTTCACTTTCAGCTTGATTCTTTGCGTTCTTGAATCTGAGGACACCAAATTTTTTTCCTTTGACCGTTGCCATCAATTGATCAATGTCGCCAAGTAAGAATGGTTTCCGAGGCGCATAATGGCTTTGAAGTTGCCCAGGTGCTTTAGGATTAGATGTAGAATGAAGTCTCGATTCCACTGGGCCAATCACACGTTCTATAGCCTCGTTGGAGATTCCACCTCTTCGATAGATCATCGGTTTACCATTCTCAAAACCAATGATCGTTGATTCAATACCTACCTTGCAGGGCCCGCCATCAAGGATGTAAGGAATTTTAGATCCAAGCTGCTCTTCCACATGTTCGGCCGTTGTGGGGCTTACATAGCCAAAGGGGTTTGCGCTGGGTGCAGCCAGTGGAAAATCAAGCTGACGCAGCAACTGATGAGTCAGGGGATGATCCGGACAACGAACACCGACAGTATCTAAGCCGGCCGTGACAAGGTCTGGTATTATTTCTTTTTTCCGCAAGACAAGTGTTAGTGGACCGGGCCAGAAATGATTGATAAGCTGTACCGCTTGCTTTGGAATGGCCGTGACATATCGCTCAAGGTGTTGCGCATCGGGCACGTGAATAATCAAAGGATCAAACGATGGTCGTTCTTTGGCCTCAAAGATTTTGGCAACGGCACTGGAGTGCAAGGCATTTCCTGCGAGACCATAAACCGTTTCGGTGGGTACCGCCACCAATTCGTCTGCCTCCAGGTATTGCCTGGCAAGCGATATGTCGATTCCTTTTATTGCCATTTTATTTCTCAAAGCTAAAATCTATTTTGCTCTGATTTTAACCCGAAATAAAAATGAGTAACAAGACCCGTTCCGTACTTCGAGCGATTGCCGTGATAATAGTGCTGTTAGCCGTATTAATGGACCTTCACGTGATCATGATCCCGGCTATTGCAGTCTACAAATTTTGGATGGTGGTGGTGGCCTTTGGCGTGATGCTGATTACATCCAAATAAGCTATTGAATGATGACAGTGGCCTTGTTGAACTTACCCTCCTCAAGTTGACCGATTTGTTCGCCACCACCGGCATTGTTGATATCTCCTTTTCTTGCGAGCACGTAGTATGACTTGCCCTCCAGTTTTTTGAACTTGACAACACCTTTTTTATCTGTCACACCTTCCACAAAAACATTTGTCTCTGCCAGGTAGTCGGCCTCGCTGTTATACAACTGAACTGTGGCACCTTCTACTGTATTGCCAAGCTCGTCTCTTACGGTGAGCGTAAGTGAAGTGTTAAAAATTTGTGCCTCTGAGTTGATGGTGGTGATCAAAACAAGAAACAGAGGGAGTATCAGAAGTTTTTTCATAATTAATACAGATTTATTGCCTATACATATTTAAGCAAAGGTCTACAAAAAATAAAGGCATCCGGTATGATGCCTTCTTTATTTTGGTTGGATGCAATAATCAGCCGATGGAAGGCTATCGAATCAACGCAACTCCTCCGTGTTTCTCCTGAACGCCTAATTCTGGCCGGAAAGAGCTTACATATTTAATTACATAGGCATATGACCCGCCCGGCAACGTTTGACCTGAATTATTATACGTTCCATTCCATTTGAAGTATCGGTCGTTGGACTGGAACACCAGTTCACCCCAACGATTGTAGATGAATATTTGAAACTCATCTGTGATGAAGAATGAAAATACCGAGAACTCACGGTTTGCCGCTGTCGAGCTGGTGGGTCTGAATGCATTGGGCGCCACCAATTTTGGAATGCATTGGCTGAGTACTTCAGTTTCATCTCTCGCTACACAGCCGAATGAATTGGTAATGTCTACTGCATATAAACCTTCGCTGTCGGCAGTAAATACCCTGTTGGAATTGCCTAATGTGAGTTCGTTCTTAAACCAACTATAGGCACTAAATGCACCAGGATCAAGATCAACCTGCGATGTTGTGGGGTCATTATTATCCGGATCATCGCAGATAACAACCCGGTTAGGTAGTGATCCAACGGGTACAGGCGCTTTGATCACCTGTATTTGGGCGGTGGCGCTACAGACTGATTTTGATATATCGACACGATAAGTTCCCTCTTCTGTCCTGTTCAGTGTAGCATTTGTTTCATTAGAGATTGGATTGCCATTAAAGAACCAGGCAAATGAAACACCGGTAGCTACTGAACTTGCTGTCAAAGTAAAGGGAAGATCATCATCACAAGCCGGAGTTGAGGTCAGATTTGCAGTAACCTGACCAATAACGTCAACTGTTTGTACGGGAGATTGATAGTTACAGCCATTCACTGTGTTGACTATGGTAACATTGAAGTTTGATCCATTGTCTGAGGTTCCCAACGAGATTTGTTGACCCAATAAGGTAGGCTGGAATACACCACCTCTGAACCATCGATAGGTATACGGACCAGATGGAGACGCTGTCAGCAGAACAGTTGGAGCACATGCATCAGACTGTGCGATTGTTGGTGTGATACCTCCGTCAAATATTACATCATAGCTATCAACTACATCACATCCCAATGTCGTGGTCGCTGTCACTTGATAGGTTCCACTTGCATTCAATGTAATACTATTTGTGGCTGCTCCACTTTGGATTCCACCGGTAGGCCCTGACCATACAAATGTAGAAGCGGGGTCGAACGGAAGGGAGGCAGTAAGTACGGCAGGATCTGTACAAAGCCCTGTTATATCGAATGAAATCGGCTTAGGTGTAACGGCAATATTTTGGTTACCGGTCACTCTACACCCAGAAGCATTGTCGAAAATCTCAACAACGTAGTTGCCATCACCGCCATTGACAAAGGTGGCGGATGATACCGCTTGAGGACCGAATGTTTCTCCGGTGGAGCCATTTGTTAAAGTAAAGCTGAGCGGACCTCCAACTGCAGCATCTGGTGCTCCAGTTACGACAAGTGGATCGCAGTTGTTGTGCGTAATTAACACATTGAACGCGCCCGGATCACTGAGTCCAATGGCTTGTGAAATTGAACAGCCTGAAATTTGATCAGTTACGGTTCCTGAGTATGTTCCAGCCCCCAAAGTGGAGGGTGAAGTAAAAGACGTTGGAGCTGTTTGATCAAAAGCCGCATTGCTAAATCCACCGGGGCCGCTAAGGAAATATGAATAAGGCCCTCCTGGCGGAGTGCTAGTATTGAGTTGTAATGTTATATCTCCATCCAGTGCTCCGCATGAATTAGGATCATTTCCAGAAAGAGTAAACTGCGGAGATACGTTGATAGTGTATGTTTTTGTTTCTGTGATAGAACACATTGTTATTGGATCTGTAACGACCACCTGATAAGTAAATACCCCCGGTGTTGTAACGTCAACAGCCCTGAATTGAGAGTTTCCTGCTGGCGCTCCGTTTATAGTCCATACATAAGTGACTCCTGGCCCCGGATTAAGCGCATTAAGCGCTGGAGTATTATTGTCTTCGCAAATCGTAATATCCGGTCCGAGTTCTAACTGGGGCCTGTTGTCCACCACTATCGTCTGCGCTGTCGAAGTACAACCGTTGGGGTCCGTGTTCGTCACCGACAGAAGCGTGGGCTCATCAATGGTCACTTGTCTGGTTGTTTCTCCTGTGGACCAGAGATAGGTGAAACCAGTGGGATTGTTCGTATTCGCGTCAAGCGTTACCGGGCCAAAGCAAAGTGCAGAGGCTCCCGGTATAGTAGGGGCTGCCGGTGTTGGATTTATCGTAACAGGTTTGACCACGTTCACATTCAGCCCACATCGATTGGTAAGGTTCATTGTGACTGTAAACGTGCTGGCAGAGGCGTACGTGTGAACCGGACTCGGCTGCGTATCGCTTGCTCCATCTCCAAAGAACCATTGAAATTCATCGATTGCATCAGTAGGAACGCCTGTAAACTCAGTAGGTAGTCCCAGACACACTCCAGCGAAGTCGAAGTCAGGACCGCCAACAGCATTGGAAACTATTTGCACGAAGTTGGGCAGACCAAGTCTGCTGTTCGTACCAGCGGCTAGTGTGAAACCCGAGAAGTTGATCGGACTGATTTGCGTAGTATCTTCTACTGCCTGAATAGTTCCCAAAACATTGCTACCATTGATGGCCATATAAATTTGACCATCAGGACCAACTTGAATAGCGCCCAGTTCTTGGGCTGGCTCTGAAGTAACATTTCTTAGGAATGGACGCTCAAGTGAATCAAGGAAGTATTCGTAAACGGCAGAAGGTGCAGGTGAGCCCTTCAGTGTCGCGAAAAGCTTGTTGCCTCCCGGTGAAAACTCAATACCGTAGACCTGACCTGTTGGTTCATCCAAGTCAATCTGACGAAAGTTAGTGATCCGACCTGTTGAGTCAACAAGTGTAAATAACTCCACTAAATTACTGGTGCCCGGATTGGAGAGGGCAAGAGCGAGATTGCCTCTCGGTCCCAATTTCATGTATCCTTCTCCCTGCTGAGCACTTTTGAAGGAATGGTCTGATCCTATACTTGAGAACACGGGATCGCCAATACCAGTGGCGGTGATTGGGTAGGCTCTGAATGTGTTGTTTCCATATTCGTGAGCAATCAGCCAGGTACCGTTGGCGGTAATACGTTCGGTACTTTTTGCAAAAAGTAATGTGTTTTGTTGCGTCACTGCTCCCAGACCGCCATTTAGTTTTAGATCGAAGAGCGAATAGCGGAGTTCGTTGGCTGATGTTCCATCAACT
>DAORAG010000031.1:0-13796 GCA_035344095.1 Cyclobacteriaceae bacterium
CTTTGTATTCATTATTTATTTCTTCAATGTCACCGCCATCAATGCTTTTCAGGTAAGCAATCCTAAGCCCATGGGCAATGACGCAATATTGGACGATGATGTTAAGACGTCCTACACCGATGAAGAAGATAACTGGATAGCGCAGCAACAAGATCAGATGCAAGACGCAGAGCCTGATGAACAGGAGGAACCCGTAGAAGACGTGCTGGAAGAAGAGGTATCTGGTGCTGTTCCATTGCCTGCAGAAACTCCAAAATCCGAGAAGAAGGACAATAAGGCAGAACCCTCTTTTGTCGTGGAAGCGCCAAGGGCAGAGGCTGACGCGGTGGCGGATAAACTGGTAGCAGAACATGGAGTGTATGATCCCACAATGGACCTTAGCAAGTACAAGTTCCCGCCACTCGAATTGCTTGACGAATATGATACAGCTAAGGTTCAGGTTACGCAGGAAGAACTTACTCAGAATAAGGACAGAATCTTAGAGACACTGACCAATTTCAAAATTGGAATCTCCAGTATAAAAGCGACCATCGGGCCGACTGTTACACTTTATGAGATCGTTCCTGAAGCGGGTATCAAAATTTCCCGTATCAAGAATCTGGAAGATGATATCGCGTTGAGCTTGTCGGCATTAGGTATTCGTATCATCGCACCTATTCCCGGAAAGGGAACTATTGGCATTGAGGTGCCTAACAAGAACCGCGAGATGGTCGGCATTCGACAGGTGTTGAGTACAGAGCGGTTTATGAAATCGGACAAGGAGTTGCCTGTTGCTTTGGGTAAAACGATTTCAAATGAAGTGATGGTAATCGATCTGGCCAAGATGCCTCACTTGTTGGTAGCTGGTGCCACCGGTCAGGGGAAGTCTGTCGGTCTCAATGTGATTTTGACTTCCTTGCTTTATAAAAGACATCCCAGCCAACTCAAGTTTGTTCTGGTCGATCCGAAGAAAGTGGAGATGTCACTTTTCAGCAAGATCGAGAGACACTACCTCGCGAAACTGCCAAACAGTGAAGAGGCCATTATCACGGATACACGAAAAGTGGTTCATACACTAAATTCACTTTGCATCGAGATGGAGAACAGATACGAGATGCTGAAAGATGCTGGTGCACGGAATTTAAAAGAGTATAACGCCAAATTTGTTGGGCGGAAACTTAATCCAAAGGAAGGCCATCGCTTTCTTCCATACATCGTGTTGGTGATTGACGAGTTGGCTGACCTGATGATGACTGCCGGTAAGGAGGTTGAGACTCCGATCGCCCGACTGGCGCAGCTGGCCCGTGCGATTGGTATTCATTTAGTCGTTGCAACTCAGCGCCCCTCTGTAAACGTGATCACAGGTGTTATCAAGGCAAATTTTCCTGCTCGTTTGTCGTTCAGGGTTACTTCTAAAGTGGACTCGAGGACCATTCTGGATGCTGGAGGTGCAGATCAGCTCATTGGTCAGGGTGATATGTTGTTGTCGGCTGGTTCTGATGTCACTCGACTGCAATCTCCATTTGTCGATACCCATGAAGTAGAAAAGGTTTGTGAATTTATTGGCAGCCAAAAAGGTTATGACTCAGCGTACCTTCTGCCGGAATTTGAGGGAGATGACGAAAGCGGTGCGAATAATGTTGACTTATCCGAACGTGATGCGTTATTTGAGGATGCCGCTCGCCTTATTGTATCACATCAGCAAGGTAGCACCTCTCTAATTCAAAGAAAGATGAAGCTGGGGTACAACCGTGCAGGGCGATTGATCGACCAACTTGAGGCAGCCGGAATTGTAGGTCCGTTTGAAGGTTCCAAAGCGAGAGAAGTTCTCATTAGCGATGAGGTAAGTTTGGAACAATTATTGAATGAATTAAAAGAAAAACATAGTCCTTCGTAAACCGTTTTCAACCTAACCCGATGAAAAAGAGCGTTTTAACAATAATATTGACCATTTCCTGTACATTACTTTTTGCGCAATACGACCCAAAGGCCCTGGAGATATTGGAGGCCATGAGCGAAAAGTACAAGAGCCTCACCTCATTTGAAGCTAATCTTACCTCTTCGCTGACCAATGAAACTGATGGAATCAATGAAGAATTTAAAGGAAAGATCACGGTAAAGGGAGATAAATTCCGTCTGGCTCTCGATGATCAGGAGATCATCAACAACGGTACCACCGTTTGGACCTACCTGCCTTCCGCCAAGGAAGTGAATATTGACAACGTAGATCCGGATACAGATGAGATGAACCCATCACGGTTTTACATCATGTATAAGAAAGGATACAAGTACCTTTATCTTGAAGATCAGGTTGAGGGTGGTGTACTCTGTGAAGTAGTTGACCTCGTGCCTGAAAAAAAGGATGCCCAGTATTTCAAGATCAGAATGAACATCAACAAGAAAGACAAGAGTATCCAAAGCTGGACGATGTTCGACAAATCAGGCAACCGGTACAAATACGCGATCAGCAAATTTCAGCCGAACGTAAAGGTGGATGATTCCTTCTTCACTTTTGATCCAAAGAAATACCCTGGGGTTGAGGTAATTGACCTTCGATAACTCCAATCTTTTAGCATGATCAAGGCGTAGGAGGCTTCCATTGGATGATGGAAAGTCTCTTAACGTGATTATTTTTGCTCAATGACCAGAGCAGAACTCTTCAGTCAAATAAAGGCAAAGCAATCTTACCTATGTGTAGGGCTGGACACTGACCTGAATAAGATACCAAGACATCTTTTATCTGAGGCTGATCCGGTATTTGAGTTCAACAAAGCAATAATTGACGCCACCAAAGAATATGCAGTCGCCTACAAACCTAATCTGGCGTTTTATGAGGCACTTGGGGCAAAAGGGTGGGAGAGTCTTCAAAGAACCGTAGAATACATCCCGAAGGAGATTTTCACCATCGCTGATGCGAAGCGAGGCGATATTGGCAACACCAGTGCGCTATACGCAAAAGCATTTTTCGAGCAAATGAGTTTCGACTCAATTACGGTTGCGCCCTATATGGGCCAGGATTCCGTTACACCATTTCTTCGAGACGGTAAGTGGGTAATTATCCTTGCTCATACCTCTAATGCCGGCAGCTCAGACTTCCAATTAATAGAGTCAGCAAATGGTCGGCAACTTTACGAAGAAGTTATTCTGAAGACGCAAGAGTGGACCAATGCAGATAATGCAATGTATGTGGTGGGTGCCACCAGGGCAGATAAAATTGGATCGATCAGGTCCCTTGCTCCAGATCATTTTTTCCTTGTGCCTGGCATTGGCGCGCAGGGGGGCGACTTGGCCGAAGTAAGCAAGCACGGTCTTAATGGAAATTGCGGCCTGTTGGTGAACTCCTCGAGGGCAATTATTTATAAGTCTTCGGCTGAGGATTTTGCTGAAATGGCGGCCAAAGAGGCACAGCGTGTTCGAAATGAAATGAAAATGCTGCTGGATACTTATCTTTAGGCAAATACCGCCTGGTCCATGCAGGAGTCTTTTATTCATTACCTCTGGCAGTTTCAATACTTCGACAAAAAAGATCTCAAAACAACCAATGGTGAGAGCCTCTCTGTTTTTCAAACAGGGAGTTTGAATACCGATGCCGGGCCAGACTTTTCTTCTGCAAAAGTCAAAATAGATTCGATGGACTGGATGGGGAGTGTCGAAATGCACACTAAGTCATCAGGATGGTACGATCATAACCATGATTCCGACCCAGCCTATGAAAAGGTAATTCTGCACGTGGTGTGGATTCACGATAAACCAGTAATAAGAAATGATGGAACAGAATTGCCCACCCTCGAACTTCAGCATCGGGTTGATCCCGGTTTGATTCGGAACTACAAACGACTGGTTGAGAATTCCTCAGTGATTCCATGTGAGAAATTGTTTCCTGACGTAAGTGATATCACAAAACTTTCCATGTTGGATCGTTCGTTGATGCAGCGTTTGGAAACTAAGGCCAGGCAGGTAAGCCAGCTGCTAGAGTCAACTCAAAATGACTGGGAGGAGGTCACTTACCAATTAGTTGCGAGGAATTTTGGTTTTAAGATCAACTACGATCCTTTTTTCCAGCTGGCCAATGCCATTCCGCGCAAGATTCTGCTTAAGCATGCCGACAGCCTCCGGGATATAGAGGCATTGCTATTCGGGCAAGGTGGCTTTTTGGATTATGGTATCAAGGACGACTACTTTAAGGACCTACAGGAGGAGTATAGAGCACTGTCTTCCAAGTATGGATTGGAGAGCCAGAAGCTAAAAAAAGAAGACTGGAAGTTTTTGAGACTTCGTCCTGCCAACTTCCCAACCATCAGAATTGCCCAATTCAGCGCCCTGTTTTTTCGCAACAGAAGTTTATTTGCCAAGCTGATGGAAGCAACGCAAATAAAGGAGATAAGGAAGTTGTTTGATGTGAATACATCTCAGTATTGGCACACACATTACAGATTTGGAAGAAAGACTGCGCGTTCGATATCAGGAATGGGTGAGGAAAGTGTGCATAATATCATTATTAATACTATCGCACCTTTGTTGGTAGCCTATGGAAAGGCACAAGATGAACAAGGCTTGATAGATCGCGCTGTTGATTTCTTGCAACAAACACCTGCTGAAAGAAACAAAATCACGAAAACGTGGACATCTATGAATTTGCTGCCACGCCAGGCCTTTGATTCGCAGGCATTGATTGAATTGAATAATAATTTCTGCCTGAAGAGGCGTTGCCTGGATTGTAACATTGGCATCGATATCCTCAAGCCCGGTAAAACATGATTGTAGTCCTGTCAATTATAGGCTTCTTGTTGCTGTCTTTTTTTATTTACAAACAGGCACTATCGACCCCAGCTAATCTCAGATCTTACTACTGGGTTGGTATGTCGTTGAAGGTTCTGGCTGGACTGTCATTGGGGATGGTGTATAGTTATTATTACGCCATCGGTGATACTTTCGAATATTTCAAGGACGCCAAGCGCGTCCTTATTTTTTTTGATGAATCGGAAGTTGACTATATGGCCTTTGTTTTTGGTGGCGTTGTGCCTGATGCGTTGTCAGAGGTTCTGAGTTTTTCGCAAGATCGTTCGCAATTGTTCGTTCGACTGCTTAGCCTAGTTGCCATCTTCTCATTTGCCAACTATTGGGTCGTTGCCATCTACATGTCAATCATTTCATTTTTTGGATGTTGGTATCTGGTGAATCAGATTATCAACTATCAGGAAAAAGGTTCATTGGCAGCCATACTGGCATTCGTATTCATTCCATCCTTCATATTCTGGAGTTCGGGAGTGATAAAAGAAAGCCTGGCCGTAGGTGGACTCACGTTTTTGGCCGGAATATTCCTGCGGGCTTATGCCGGAAAAAAAATTTTATTGATCGAGTGGTTCCTGTTTGTTGTTTCTCTTTTTGTCTTGTGGAGGTTAAAATACTATTGGGCAGCTCTTTTTTTACCTTCTGCATTTAGCGCTTGGGTCGTGCACCGGTGCGCCAGCAAATGGGTCGCCTTAAAAAGTTATGATGTTGTGATCTGGATCGGAGTCATGGGTGCAATGATCCTGCTGGTCGCTCAATTCCACCCCAATTTTTATTTTAGCCGGATTGCGGAAGTAATCGCGGACAACTACTACGCCTACGCCCAGTCAAGCCAGACGCCAACAATTCACTATCACGAACTTCAGGCTAATTGGAGTAGTTTGCTGATCAACGCGCCCTGGGCACTATTCTCATCGTTATTTAGACCCATGGTGTTTGAGGTCACTTCGTTATTTCAGCTTGTTATCGCATTAGAGAATACGGTACTGTTCTTTTTGATTTTCCTCAGTATTAAAAATGCAACAGCGTTTTGGAAATCAAAGGACCACTTGTTGCTTATCAGTACTGCTGCCTTTATTATATCTTTAGCCACGTTTCTTGCGCTTTCAACTCCAAATTTCGGTACCTTATCCCGATACCGAATAGCATTTATTCCGTTTCTCTTCTACTTGCTATTGTACTTTCCAAGTCAGCAGTTGCGCATAAAGTTGAAAATTTAAAACAAACTTCATTTCGAACACGGTAGGTTAGATTTACTTTTGTGAAATGCAAAATCCTGTAATCATATTTGGAGCCAATGCTGTAGGACGTTTGGCAAAAGAGATATTTGAACAAAACGAAGTTGTGGTGTACGGCTTCCTGGATGATGATAAGAACCTTCATGGTAAGGAGATCGATGAAATAACTGTGTTAGGCTCAACCGATGACGATGGGTTTTTAAAGCTGATAGGAAAGAAGTGCGAGTCCTTTGTGGCATCTGATGACAACAGATTGAGGAAGACGATTACCAAAATGCTCAATGAGAGGAGACATGTTCAACCCGTTAATGCAATCCACAAGCGGGCCTTTTTGGCGAGTAAGGGCGAAATGGGTCATGGTAATTTTGTCGATACTGGTGTTATCACCTCTGTCGGTGTGAAAATTGGTCATCACAACATTTTGAACGCTGCGGTCGTCCTGGGCGTAAATGCTCAGCTGGGTGACTATGTTCAAATAGGAACTGGAACTAATATAGGTCATGAGGTTGTGATTGAAGATGAAGTTTTCATCGGCTCAGGAGTTACTATCGTGTCGGGCGTGAAAATCGGTAAAGGAGCACGAGTTGGCGCTGGGTCGGTCGTGGTGGCATCAATTAATGCTGGTGAAACAGTTTTCGGAAATCCAGCGCAAAAAGTAAAATCTTGATCGGTGGCGAAGATTTCTGAGGCGGACCTGATTTTAAATCCTGATGGGAGTGTCTATCATTTAAGCCTCCTGCCTAAGCATATATCGGATACGGTTATTACGGTCGGTGATCCCAATCGCGTCTATTCTGTCAGTCAGTTTTTTGACAATATCGAATTTGAGATGAACAAACGTGAGTTTATCACTCACGTGGGTACTTATAAGAAGAAAAGAATAACGGTAGTAAGCACTGGCATAGGTACGGACAACATCGAAATCTTCTTTAATGAAATTGATGCCCTTGTGAACATCGATCTCAAAACCAGGGAGGTAAAGCCAAGAAAGAAAAAATTAAACATCATAAGGATTGGAACATCAGGTGCATTGCAAGAGGATGTGCCTTTGGGCTCGCATCTTGTATCTGACTATGCAGTTGGTATGGACAATCTTATGAATTTTTACGATTTGCCAACGACCAGGTTTGAAGATGAAATTGCATCCGACTTGCAGAAGAAAATAGATCTACCATTCAAGCCCTATGTTGTTCAAGGCTCAAAGACATTGATTGAAAAGTTTAGGGAAGAGCTTCTGGTTGGAAATACAGTTACGTGCCCCGGCTTCTATGCACCACAGGGAAGATCGCTGAGGCTTCCGATAAGGCTTCCGAAATTGCTGGAGAACCTTAATTATTACCACAGTGGTGATTTCTGGCTAACAAATTTCGAAATGGAAACTTCTGCGTACTATGCCTTTGCCAGACTGCTTGGGCACGAGGCAGTAAGCCTGAACGCAATCATTGTAAATCGGATAAAGAATAAATTTTCAAAAAACCCAAATAAGGTTATTGATGCCCTTATCAAAAGGGTACTCGATCGGATATGATCATTAATACCTGTCGTCCTCAGGCTGCAGTCATGCTTTGCATACGCAGAATGTGCTTGCCCGCATTAAACGGATCATCGTTATAAAATCCTGAAAGGATGCGATGGGCAATTTGTTCGATCACAAGCTCCTCATCAGACTTACCTTGCTTCCCGATCCAAAACACACGTCTTGGATGTCTTTTCATATCCTGAATGTAAGCCTGAGCGTGCTGATATTGCTCCTGGGTAAAAGTAATTGTAAAACAGGTTTGTACTTTTTGAGTTTCCATAGTGAACTAGAAATTACAATAGTTATGCCATTTAACTGACCACTAGTTTAATAAAAATGGCGTAAGTAAGGCAATAACCCTGCCCGATAGCGGGCAAGATTGTTCGTGGCTGGAACATCATTATTATTTCAAAACGTGGTAGGGATGGTTAATTTTGGTGCCCCAGATGAGGAACATAGAATATCATAAACTGTCCAACGGCATTCGTGTGGTGCACAATCGGGTCAATACTACCAAAATTGTGCATTGCGGAATTATGCTAAATATTGGCAGTCGTGATGAAACTCCCGCAAATCAAGGTATCGCCCATTTTTGGGAACACATGGCCTTTAAAGGCACACAAAAAAGAAAGGCCTATCACATCTTAAACAGACTGGACTCTCTTGGCGGTGAGCTCAATGCATTTACTGACAAAGAGAAGATCCTGTTTTATGCCTCAATCAGGGATACCTATTTTGAAAAGGCAATTGACCTGCTTACCGACATTACATTCGATTCAGTATTTCCCGAAAACCAGATTGAGCGCGAGCGAAACGTGATTCTGGAAGAGATGTCGATGTATCTTGATGACCCTGAGGACTCTCTTTATGACGAATTTGACAAGGTGGTTTTTGGTCGGCACCCTCTGGGAATGAACATACTCGGTACACAGAGCACAGTGAAGTCATTCAAAAAGAGAGATTTCAAAAAATTTGTAGCGGAACACTTAGATACCAGGAAAATTGTGTTTTCATGTGTGGGCAACATTCCGTTTGACCGAGTGAAAGCGATGGCTGAAAAGTATATGGGCCATATCACACCGATACGTGCTGCGTCTCACAGAAAGAAATTTAGCGGCTATAAGCCAAGAGAGGTGGTAATCAAGAGGGATATAAACCAATCAAGATGCGCGATTGGCCGTCCCGCCTATCCACTTGGTGATGAGAGGCGGAGTCCGTTTTATATGTTGGTAAATATACTAGGGGGCAACGGGATGAATTCACGATTGAACTGGGCGCTGAGAGAGAAACGTGGATTTGTCTATTCGATCGGTGCGAATTATTATCCTTTTTCCGACACTGGTCTTTTCATGATATCGTTTGGCACTGATCCATTACAATTGAACAAAAGCCTTGACCTTGTCTTTAAAGAATTAAAAAAACTGAGTGATCGGGCACTTGGTGTTAAACAACTAAGAGCAGCGAAGGAACAGCTGCTGGGGCAGCTTGCTATGGCAGAGGAAAACAACCTCAACTACATGACCATGATGGCGAGAAGTACGCTCGATCGGGGCCGGGTAATTGCCATCGAAGAAACCTATGATAAGATAGCTAAGACTACTGCCGGAACATTGTTGGATCTGGCACGCGAAATGTTTAATGATCGTCACTTCTCCATTTTGAAAATGGAACCTATTAGCCATGGACATTCTTGATGAAAAATTGGTGGCCTATTCGGAAGCTCATAGTGAGTCGGAGTCAGAACTGTTGAAAAGAATCAATCGAGAGACTCATCTCTCAGTGCTCATGCCTCGAATGTTGTCTGGACATCTGCAGGGCCGGGTTCTTTCGATGATCAGTAAGATGATTAAACCCAAGTGCGTGCTCGAGATTGGTACTTATACTGGCTACTCGGCAATTTGTATGGCTGAAGGATTGGCGCCTGAGGGAAGGTTGATCACCCTTGATATCAACGAAGAACTTGAGAGCCGAGTGAGAGGCTACTTCAGGGAAGCCGGAATAGAAGATTCTGTTGACTATCGTATTGGAGATGCACGTGAAATAATTCCAACATTGACCGATCAATTTGATCTTGTGTTCATTGATGCCGATAAGTCGAGCTATGGTTTGTACTTTGATCTTGTCATCGACAAGATGAACCCGGGCGGAATTATTCTCGCTGATAATGTGCTTTGGAGTGGCAAAGTGATTTCCGATAAACCGGACAAGGACACCTCAGCTATACTTGAGTTCAATAAAAAGGTCCATGAAGATTCAAGGGTTGAGAACGTATTGCTGCCGGTAAGGGATGGAATTATGATTCTGCGCAAGAAATAGCCAATAGGTTCGTTGTTTCCATATGTTGGTATTTAATTTTTTTGGTGGGACACACGGAATGGCCGGCATTATCATCCCGATGGATAGAGGATTTTAATGGCTATTTCTTCTAGTCTTTTTCCGTAAAATCTTCCTACATTTGTCTTATAAGATGAGATTTTTTGCAGCTGCACTAATTTTTTTCGGAGCCGCTGTCTCGTACGGTCAGACTCCTGAAGTGCCCCACAAGATGCAATTCGCAGGCATGACCCTGACAATCAGGGATGATGCCAGACGCGAAATTCAAAAAGATGTGGATGCACTAACACAACATCCCTACTACTTCAATATCAAAGTAGAAAGGGCGAAAACCTATTTTCCCTTAATTGAAAAAATATTTCAGGAAGAACGCCTCCCGGACGACTTCAAATACCTGGCGCTTCAGGAAAGCGCACTTATTTCTGATGCCGTTTCAGTTTCAGATGCGGTGGGCTTCTGGCAGTTTAAGGATTTTACAGCAGAAGAGATGGGTATGCGTGTTGACAAGGAAATTGATGAGCGCATGAATCTTATCTCCGCTACCCGAGGCGCGGCCCGCTACCTTAAGCAGAATAATTTCTACTTCAATAATTGGGTGTATGCACTACAGGCTTACCAGATGGGTGCAGGTGGTGCGATGCGCGCTGTAGGAGATAAACACAATGGCGCCAAGCATATGGATATTGACAAGCATACCTACTGGTATGTAAAAAAGTATCTTGCCCACAAAATAGCTTTTGAGAATGCGCTTCAAGGAGAATCACAACTCAAACTAGTTCCGTACGAGACTGACAAGAAGACGTCACTGGATGACATCGCGAAAGAATTCTCACTCGCCTCTGAGACCATTGCTGAATACAACAAGTGGGCAAAAAAAGGTGTAATACCAGGCGACAGGCGTTACACGGTGTTGATCCCACAAGGCGCCTACGACCAGAACTTCACCAAGCTGGCCATTGCTTCATCAGCAAGCCCTGTAATTGTAAAGACAGACGAAGCCACAATTGTAGAGGGCCCAACAGTTATCAACGAGGTTCCGGTTATTATGGCCAGGCCCGGGGATCAACTCACTACTCTAGCCGATCGGGCAGGTCTAGGACTCACAGCGTTCATTAGGTACAATGATATTTCTATTGACCATGTTGTGCGCCCTGGCCAACATTATTTTGTAGATAAGAAGAAAAAGAAAGCTGGAGAGCCTTATCACAAAGTAGCGGAGGGAGAAAACCTTTGGTCCATCAGCCAGGAATATGGCATTAGGCTGAAAAAGTTGAAAAAGTACAATCGGCTGGCCCAGGCTGACATAGTAAAGCCCAGCACCATGCTGTGGATGTCGACCATGAAACCACCGCGTGAAGATGTGCCCACAGATGAGATCGCAGTGTTGGACGCGGATGAGGAATTTAACTGGGGTAGTCGTGGGGAAGGTAAGGCCAGCAAAACCGAAGCGATTCTTGATGATCAGGCTATGGTACAGCCAACTCAGGCTGTATTTGGAAATGTCGAAGTCAGTTCAAATTCTCAACCTGTCTCATTTGAGCCCGTAAACGGTGAACCTATTCTTCATGAGGTGAAAACGTCAGACACTTTGTATAGCGTTTCGCGTCAATATGGAGTAACAATTAAACAATTAATGGAGTGGAATTCAAAAAAAGACTTTAACCTCTCTGTCGGTGAAAAACTCAAAATAATGGGTCGTTAAGCCGATTTTTCTTCATTTTATTGAAAATACTTACCTGATTGACTTAAACGGTCGAGAAGTTCCTATATTTTTAATTGAATTGGATATTTTTGAGGATTATTGGGGTGAAAAATGTGTTTTTTTGGTTGTAGATGGAAACTTTGGACAAAGTAATTGACCTTGTAATGTTGGTGGACGATAACGACACCGACAACTTTATTAGTAAGCGTATCATTGAGATTACGAAGTTCGCAAAGAAGGTAGAGGTAAAGAGTTCTGGGAAAAGCGCATTGGATTATCTGAAGGATAATCAGAACGCTCCTGCTAATCTCCCCAATATCATTTTTCTGGATATCAATATGCCCATTGTGGATGGGTTTGTATTCTTATATGAATTCGAGAAGTTCAATGAATTGGTGAAGAACAAATGCAAAGTGATCATTCTCTCCAGTTCGGATAATAAGCGTGATATTGACAAGATTGTGAACAATAATCACGTGATCAAGTTTATCACCAAGCCCCTGACTGAAGTGGCGTTGGAAGAAATCAAATTGAATAATATCTAACATCCGATTCCGGATGTAAAGTTGATGCAAAAAGGGGTGCTTCTGCCTATTTTTGTTTATGATCAACGTCAGATCTGCTACTGAGAAGGACATCTCACGTCTCGTCAACCTCGGCAGGAAGACTTTTGAAGAGTCATTTTCAAAAGACAATACTCCTGCCAACATGGCTAACTATCTCAATGCGTCTTTCAACTTCGATCAGATAAGCAAAGAACTAGCCGAACGCGGTAGCCAATATTTCATCGCGGAAGAGGGGGATGAATTCGTGGGTTATGCAAGGGTTCGGCAGAGCGATGAAGTCAAGGATTATTTGGTGGAGAGGTCCTTGGAACTTCAACGAATTTATGTTGATGGTGGACATCAGGGAAAGAAAATTGGTTTGGCATTAATGAAAGCATGCCTGGACTATGCGCGACAGCACCAATTCTACTGGCTTTGGCTGGGAGTCTGGGAGCAAAATTTCAAAGCGCAACATTTTTATCAGCAGTGGGGTTTTGAAAAGTTTGGTGAGCATATTTTTCAAATGGGCGATGATCCGCAGACGGATTGGCTAATGAAAAAACGTATTATTAATTAGGAGTCAAGGTTGCTTCGGAATTTGTAATTTGAGCCAAGCAAAATTGTATGAAGCAGCAGTTCATTGATGCCGTCTCCAGCTCGTATTCCCCAAAGGGATCATTCATTTATCTGGGTGCCGGTATTTTCGAGAATCAAATTCTGGCGGATGCTAAAGTTAAGTTGCCGCTTAAGATGATGAACCGTCATGGCCTGGTCACGGGAGCTACAGGTTCCGGCAAGACGCGGACACTCCAACTTCTGGCTGAGCAACTCTCAGCTGAAGGCGTGTCGGTGTTTATGCCTGATATGAAAGGGGACTTGTCGGGTATGGCAGCGGCAGGTGCGGTGAATGACCGCCTGATAGAACGAGCAAGTGCGCTTGGAATAGAATATAAGCCAGATGCATTCCCTTTGGAGATATATTCATTGAGTGGAAAGCTTGGAGCGCCTATGCGCGCCACGGTCACCGAGTTTGGTCCGGTACTGCTGGGTAAGATCATGGAGTTGAACGAGGTGCAGAGTGGCGTGTTGGCGGTGCTATTCAAATATGCTGATGACAAAAAGCTGCCGATCGTTGACCTCAATGACCTAAAGAAAGTGCTAACCTATCTTTCGGAAGGCGAGGGAGCGAAAGAAATTAAGGCTGACTATGGAAAGATCTCATCATCAACAGCCGGAACAATTTTAAGGAAGATCGTGGTGTTGGAGCAACAGGGTCTCAGTCAACTTTTTGGAGAGAAGTCCTTTGATATTGAAGACCTTTTTGAGCGCGTAGACGGTCGGGGAGTCATTAGCCTGCTCAACATCTCAGATGTGCAGAACCAACCAGCATTATTTTCCACGTTTATGCTGGCACTGTTAGCGGAAATCTATCAAAAACTTCCCGAAGCTGGTGACCTCGATAAACCCAAGTTGATTTTCTTTCTGGACGAGGCACACTTGCTTTTTAAGGATGCTCCAAAAGCATTCCTGGATCAAATTGACCAGGTCATTAGATTGATTCGCTCAAAAGGTGTTGGAATCTTCTTCTGCACCCAGCTCGCGCAGGATGTGCCCCCCAACGTGCTATCACAATTGGGTAATCGCATTCATCATGTCATTCGTGCCTTTACACCCAATGATGTTAAGGC
>DAORAG010000032.1:0-13641 GCA_035344095.1 Cyclobacteriaceae bacterium
GGATGAATACGGTCAACCCACCAACAAGCGGAAAGTGACGCCTGTACAGTGGCACGAGATGTATAAGTCAAAATTTAACGTACAGAAAATAAAGGACGAGAAAGATGATCCTCCACAGTCACTTAAAATCCCTGGAAAGATAAAGCAAGCCCTGGTATTTGCAGCCAGAGACCTTCGATCAAAACTTAGCAATACACAATACCTGCTGATCAATTTATTGGAAGCACCTTTACTGGCGCTGATTCTTTCATTCATCATTAAGTACAAAAGCGCACCAGGAGGCACCGCCTATCTATTTAGATTCAACGAGAATTTTCCAGCCTTTTTGCTGATGGCGATAATTGTGGCATTGTTCATGGGACTTACGGTAAGTGCCGAAGAAATTATCCGCGATAGAAAAATTTTGAAAAGAGAGTCATTTCTAAACCTGAGCTGGAACAGCTACCTCATGTCCAAGGTGAGCATCCTCTTTTTAATGTCAGCTATTCAAACTCTGCTGTTTGTCTTGTGCAGCGTGTTCGTGCTGGAAATCAAAGGCATGACAATGGCATTCTGGCTTATCCTATTCTCAACCTCCTGCCTGGCGAATGTGTTGGGCCTCAACATATCGTCTGCTTTTAATTCCGCGGTGACTGTTTACATTTTAATTCCGCTGCTATTGATACCACAAATGATTCTTAGCGGTGTCCTTTTTAGCTACGACAAACTTCATAGCATGATCAGCAACAAAGAGCACGTACCCATTATCGCTGACATGATGGCCTCCCGATGGGCCTATGAAGCTCTGGCTGTTCACCAGTTCACCAGCAATGATTACGAAAAACCATTCTATCAATACGAAAAGGGAGCTTCAGAGGCAGACTTCAAAGCAGCATTTCTTGCTGACGAATTAATCAAGAGATACGAATTTGTTCACGAGAATTACCAATCAAAAGACAAGGATGTCAGGCAAAAAGTTAATGACGAACTTTACATCCTTAGGCGCAGACTGGCAAATGATTCCTTTAAAGGGGAGCTTTCCGAGGCAGAGTTGATTCATGGACTCACCATGGCTGGATATAATGACAAGTTGGACAAAACAATGAAAAGCCATCTTGAGTTATTCAAATCACACTATCAAAATGTGTACAACGAGCAGATTTCAATTCTGGAGAAGAAGAAAGCATTTTATGAGAAAAATGGTTTTGATTTAAACGAAGAAAAAAACCTGCATTACAACGAAAGCCTGGCGGACCTTGTGAAGAACGTTAATACCAAGGATAGGATCACAACTTACCGAGGCCGATTGGTTCAACTTATCGATCCAATATTCCAGGAGCCCATCCCACAGCATCCTCTTGACTATCGAACAGGGTTTTTCTTTCCTCAGAAATACTTTATGGGCTTCGCGTTCAGTACCTTTTTCTTTAATACACTCGCGATTTGGCTGATGACGCTCCTTCTGTACATTGCGCTATACTTTGAATGGGCCAGAAAAGCGATACATGCGGCCGGTCGGCTGACTATTGTAAAAAGAAAGTAAATCACCCATCTTTGGCATCTGCCACCTGATTTTTTTATTTTGGTAGCATAAACTATCAGTTATGAGAGTATTAATTGTGGTATTGGTTGCCACTATTCTGGTATCCTGTGGACCTGGAAAAAAACCCGATGAGGCCGCCTTCGAAAACAGTCTTGATTCAGCAATGAATGAGGACGCTGGTATCGACCAGGAAGTAATCGGTAGCATCCTTGACCAGATACCGAGCCCACTGGAAATATCCGTTTTGCTAAAAGAATCGGGAACAAAATATGATAAGGCACTCCTTAACTCGCCCGACAACCTGCCGAAGTACAATACAAATTACAAAATGGCACTCAACCTTGGTATTTACGGAACCGACCTTGGCTATACCAACATATTTGAACAAAATCAGGATGGAATAAAATATCTGTCATCCATTAAGTCCCTGGCAAATGAGTTAAATATTGGTCAGTTCTTCGACATTGAAACGATAGGGCGACTTGCAAGCAACAGCAAAAATCTTGACTCACTGCTGCTGATCACCACACAGAATTTCAATGCCATTAACCATTATCTGCAGGCCCAAAACCGCTCGAACCTAAGTGTATTGCTTTTAACGGGAGGCTGGCTTGAAGCCATGCAGGTTACCTGTCAGGTGGCCGCTAAGAATCCGACTCACAAGGAGTTACAGGAAAAAATTGGAGAACAAAAGATTACACTGGAACAAATTCTGCTGTTGTACTCTTTTTATCCCAATGACGAAAATATGGCATCGTTATTGACTGACCTCAAGGAATTGGAGGCTGCCTTCCAGGAAATTAATATTACCTATACCTATAAGGAGTCGACAATGGAGGTGGTGAACGGTGTGGCTGTAATTAAAGATAACAGCACGACTACCATCAACATCACCCCAGAAGATGTTAAGAACATAATGACGGTCACTAACACAATTAGAAGTAAAATCATTAGCTAAGACAGACACAGGATATGAGACGGAATATTTTCACCCTTGCGCTAATTTTGATTGCGAGCTTCAGCTCGTCAGGCCTTATCGGCCAATGTGATGCAGACAATCTAAGCAATGCTTGCATACCCAAACTTTCAGGTGGGTTCAATTTTCTCAAGAGCTATAAAATAGATGGAGAAGGCGGAGCCAAAGACAAAATCGAGTACTCATACGTATTCACAAAAGGAACTCAGTACATGATCAATCTTTGCGCACCAGGAGAAGGACCAGACGGCTTGGTAGTAAGTCTTTTTGATTCACAGCGCAACAAGGTGGCAAGCAGTAAGGTAAATGGGCAGTTCATTTCTGCCATAGCTTATCCATGCAATGCAACTGGCATCTATTACATTCAGTATACTTTTGATGGCTCGACCACACATTGTGGAGGTAGCGCGTTAGGATTCAAGAGATAATTAAATTTTCAACAATTTCAACAGCCGCTCCGGGTGATCTGGGCGGCTGTTGTATTTTATATACCATGCGTACTGAAAAGAACATAACGTTTCAATTCAAAGCCAGGTACTACACTCTTGGCGAGTTAAACCAACAAACAAAACAAGTTTGGTTTGTAATTCATGGATACGGCCAACTGGCTCAGTACTTCATAAAAAAATTCGAGGTACTCGCCAAGCAAAATATTTTCGTCATAGCCCCTGAAGGGCTTTCCCGGTTTTATCTGGAAGATGTACAAACCCGTGCAGCAGGCGGAAGTAACCGAGTGGGGGCAACCTGGATGACGCGCGAAAACAGATTGGTGGACATAGAGAATTACATCAGCTACTTGGACAACATCTACAGTGTGGAGGTGCAATCAAAAAATCCAGACATTCCTATCACTATACTTGGTTTTTCACAAGGAGCAGCCACAGCAACACGATGGATACTAAATGAAACGATTCAATTTGATCAATTTGTTCTTTGGGCCGGAATTTTTCCGACCGACATGAATTTTGACAAAGGGCATTCATTGCTGGCAGATAAAAAGGTAGTAACGGTGTTTGGTACAGACGATCCTTTTATCACACCACCGCGTATTCAAGAACTAAATGATCTCACTAAAAAAATTGGAATCCAACCTGAGAAGATGAGTTTCAACGGCAAACACGAAATGAATGACGAGTTGCTATTGAAACTGGCTGGTCTATAGCGACTTATTAACGACTGTGGCACTAGCTTGTGCCACAGGAAATACCACCATATCAGCGACCACAACGTGGGCCGGGCGCGTTAGAGCAAACAAGATAAGGTCAGCAATGTCCTCACCTTTCAATGGCTTATATCCCTTATAAACTGTGTTTGCCCGTCCCTCATCTCCCTTAAACCTTACGAGGGAAAATTCGGTCTCCACCAGCCCGGGATTGATCGATGTAACTTTTATACCATACGCATTAAGGTCGATTCGCATTCCTTTGGTAATCGCATCCACAGCAAATTTGCTACCGCAATAGACGTTGCCATTGGCATAAGCCTCTTTACCCGCGATTGAGCCAAGGTTGACAACATGTCCTCCCTTCCTCTCCACCATACCAGGAATAATTTCACGGGTAACATAGAGCAATCCCTTCACATTGATATCCATCATCGCATCCCAATCGTCCACATTTCCGGACTGAATAGGATCTAAGCCATGTGCGTTGCCTGCATTGTTAATCAGAACCTCGATTTTCTTCCACGCATCAGGTAGTGACCGAAGCGCAGTCTCAACCTCTGTTCTGTTTCGCACATCAAACGATAATGTGGTCACATCTGTCAAGCTTGACAATTCACCTTGCAATGACACCAATCGCTTTTTGCGCCTACCACAGATGATAAGCTTGAAGTCATTTTTAGCCAGTAATCGTGCAGTGGCCTCCCCTATGCCAGAGGTTGCGCCAGTGATGAGTGCAATTCGCTTATCGGACATTTGCTTATTGAAATATGAAATAAACTGAAATTGTATTTGTGTTCACCCTGCTGATCGGCTCTTTAAATTTACTTGGGTCTGGTCCAAGCATATTCGACAATCCACGAGAAAATCTGATTTCCTGTGAAAACTTAAACAGAGGGAAGTAAAAGTCAAACCCAATACCTGCATCAATAGTAAGGTTGGTTTTTTTTATGTCGAGCACATCGGTAGTTGCTTGAATATCATTCTTGCCAGATGCTTCAATCGAAGGGGTAAATCCCCCAATCATATACATTCTTACATTTCCCCTTCGCATCGACTTATATTTCAATAAAATAGGAAACTCTACCATGGTGGTTTCCGTCAGCTGAGTTTGCGAAGACTCGTCAGTGTAATTGTATTCCAGTTTGTGATCATAGAAGCCCGCCTTTGGCATTAGCCGAATATCCAGGTCATTATTAAGTCTCAGGTTTACCAAAAAACCTAGCGAGAAACCTGGTGAAAAGGGAGTAAGTACTGAATGGACCGTATCAAAAGCTTGTGTTACAAATCGATCAGAATATTTCACCTGGTATGCTGAGGTGTGGATTCCGATCATAAATCCATAACTGATTTTTCTTTCGTCATAGTTAGGGTTATGCTGCCGGGCCCATTTAAAATGTTGCCCGTAAGATTGGGCGGACACCACGAGCAACCCAAACAGAACTATTTTGTTCCGATGTAAAGTGAGCTTATTCCAAATGTCAATGGCTTGCATCGCGTATTTTTATACCCCAACTGGTTCAAAATCTGTACGAATCCCTCACCATCCGGAAAGGCTTGAACAGATTCAGGTAAATAGGTGTAGGCTGAACTGTCTTTAGAGACCCAACGACCGATTTTAGGTAAAACGAATTTAAAATAAAAGTTATACAATTGCTTGAGAGGAAACTTTGCGGGTTTCGAAAACTCAAGAATTACCACCATTCCCCCAGGCCTCACCACACGCAGCATCTCTCCAAGTCCGGTTTTGAGGTTCTCGAAATTTCGTACGCCAAATGCAACGATCACCGCATCAAAATTATTCTCTCCAAACGGCAATTTTTCTGAGTCCCCGTTACGCAACTCAATAATGCCATCCAGTTTCCTGTTTTTGATTTTTTGACGTCCTACTGACAGCATACCATCAGAAATGTCAACACCAATGACTTTTTCCGGCTTCAGGCGAAGTGCTTCAATTGCAAAATCTCCCGTACCGGTGGCCACGTCCAATATCACCTTCGGTTGAATTGGCTTTAGCAACTTAATCGCTTTCTTTCTCCAGGCGATGTCAATACCGAGGCTTAGAAAGTGATTTAAGAAGTCATAGTCACTACTAATGTTATCAAACATCTTTGCAACCTGAACCTTCTTTGTAGAACTATCTTGTTTATAGGGTACTACAGTCATAAAAAAATAACCAACGATTACCTAACCGTTGGTTTAACCATCAAAGGTGGTAAAAAGTTTTTAATTACCTAAAACTTGAAACTCCACCCGCCTGTTTAGCTCGCGTCCGTCCTTCTCATCATCGTTGCTTGCCAAAGGTCGCTCTTCACCATATCCCACTGCTGTGATCCTTCGAGTGTCTATTCCCTTTGACACCAGAAAGTCTTTCACGGCATTGGCCCTGCGTTGCGACAGTTTAAGGTTAAAGGATGCACTGCTCACATTATCAGTATGACCCGAAATCTCAACTTTGAGGTTCTCATTTTGCTTCAGCATGTTTTCCAACTTGTTGAGTTCAGCATAGGATTCTGTTCTAAATACTGCCTTTCCATAGTCAAAGTAAATATTTCGCAGAACAGACCTGGCACCTACCACGAGCTTTTTCATCTCGATGATTTTCCCTTCACTTCCTCCGTCCTCCGAAGCCCCGGCAAGAGTAACTTTCAAATTTTGAAAAATGTAACCGTCAAGTTCAGCTGACAATTGATATTCCTTCTGTTCCTCACTTTTGATTTTAAATTCGTAAGTACCGGGCTCCATCACTCTCGATCCTACTACTACGTTATCAGACGCTCCCTGCAAACGCACTTTGGCGTCAAGTGGTTTTTTTGTGTCGCCATCCATAACCTTAACAATATAAACCAATGGAAGCAGCTCCTTGGGTGCTTCCTCCGTTTTAGCTGGCGGTTCTTCGGTTGTAATCAAATAAATATCCTCATAGCCCATCCCATCCTCTCTGGTGGTTGAATAATATCCTCTTTCACCATCTTTTGATCCTACATAAAAAATATCGTTGTCTGGCGTGTTGATGGGAAACCCAAGATTTTCCGGATCGCTCCACTCATTTTTCTTTGCATCAAGCAGATTGCTTTTAAAAATATCGAATCCGCCCATTCCCTTTCCTCCCTTAGAGCTGAAGAACAGCGTCTTGCCATCGTAGTCTATGAACGGGCTATCTTCATCAAACTCGGTATTGATTTTTGGGCCAAGGTTTTTTACTCTTGTCCACTCACCCGCCTTCGTCCTTGTTGCAACGTAGATATCCGTACCTCCCAGTCCGCCAGGACGATCGCTGGAAAAATACATAGACTCTCCATCCTTGGATACACTCACTGACGCCTCTGTGTAACTTGAATTCACATCGCCCTCAATAGGTTCTGGTGGTGACCAGACTCCATCCTTACCCCTTACACTAAAATAGATGTCACCCCCATTCACATCCTTTCTGATGTAGAGTGTATTTCCATCCGGAGACAATGCCAGATTGGAATCGTGGTATGGAGTGTTGATACGGTTGCCGATGTTTTCGGCTCTCATCCATTTCCCATTCTCCTTCGTTGCGTAAAAAATATCTTCGTAAGGTTTGTTATCCTCAAAAACATCCTCGTTCACGTTACCATCACGCCTGCGGGAAGTAAATACCAACTCATTTTCGTTTTCATTAAGCACAGGAGCATAATCATCAAATTCTGAATTGACTTCCCTACCAATATTTACAATAGAGTATTGTTTGGGATTTGCCACGAACTCCTTTCCGTTGTTGCATTCTGCTATCCTTCTGTCGACCTCCTCCATTGGAACCAGATCCCTGCCATTGTATCCGGGATTTCCGCTTAGTTTGCTTTTGTATAGCTCGTAATACTCAATGGCTTTATCGAAGGACAATCCAAACTGAAAGCTCTGCGCAATCCAATACTCAAGATCAAATCGAAACTCAGGATGTTGTCTGAATACACGAAGAAAATATTTCGAGGCTCTTTCCTTTCCGATTGTTAGCATATGAATACGGCCTGCCTCAAAGTTAGCCTCTGCATTGGTGGTGTCGGAATTTGCTGCAATGATCATCAAATCACGAGCATCATCCATTGCCTGTGTCTCGGTCATGATTAGCTTTGCCTGCTCCATGTACAGTTCCGACTGTTCTCTATCCTGTTGCTGAGCAAGTGAAAGGTGCGAGACGAAGAGAAATGCAGCTAAAAAAACCAGTATTCTGGGGATACTGTGCATGTTGAAAAAATAGTTTCGTACGAATTTAACACAAAAAGCACATTCCAATCGGAGCAATTTAATAAAAACTTCTACAAACAAAGCTTAAAATTGAGCCTATAAGGTACCTTGATATTGCATAAGATGATCGCGCCTAAAGCCTCAATCACAACGAATGGAAATAAAGTCTGCCGATTTTGTAATCAGTAATACCGACCTCGCTAAATGTCCCAAGCCTGATCGGCCGGAGTTTGCCTTTATCGGAAGATCGAATGTCGGCAAGTCCTCCCTGATCAATATGCTCGTCAACAGAAGAGACCTTGCAAAGACATCTGGCAAACCTGGAAAAACACAAACCATCAATCACTTCATCGTAAACAACAAGTGGTTCCTGGTGGACTTGCCAGGATATGGCTATGCAAGTGTAAGTAAGAGCGAGCGAAAGGGTTGGAGTAAAATGATTGAGAACTACATATTATATCGCGAAAATCTGTATTGTGTTTTCGTATTGATTGACTGCCGGCATGAACCACAGCCGATTGATCTTGACTTCATCGCCTGGCTCGGCAAAAACCAGATACCGTTGGCCATTGTGTTTACAAAATCCGATAAGCTAAAAAAAAATGAGGTTGACCCATCGGTTGAACAATATAAATCAGTACTGCTCAAAACATGGGAAGAGCTACCCCCATTATTCATAAGCTCTTCGGAGAAAAAAACAGGCCGTAAGGAGTTACTTGATTTTATTGCGAAAGCCATGAAAGGTCAACTCTAATTTTATAGTTTTGCGCAGCTCGATAAAAACAGAATTATGAAGTTGAATGAAATAGCATCAGTAACCGGAAAAGGGGGATTGTTTAAAGTACTAAAACCGGCAAAGGCTGGGTTAATCCTGGAGGCATTGGATGAATCCAAATCAAAGCTAATGGCAACGGCTTCACACAAAGTTTCAATTCTGGATGAAATTTCCATTTACACGCACAGCAAAGAGGGCACAACACCACTGGAGGAAGTGCTGAAGAAAATTAACACCGAGTACGGCAATGACCTGGGACTAGACGCAAATGCAGATGGAAATGAGTTGCGCTCATTCTTAAAATCTGTATTACCCGACTATGATGAAGAAAAGGTGTACGTCTCAGATATCAAAAAGCTGGTGAAGTGGTACAGTATACTTCAGCAGTATGCTCCGGAAGTTTTCCAACAGGAGAAAGAGAAAGACAAACCCAAAGACAAAGAGGAGAAGAAAGACTAAAAGGATTGCGCCTTCTCTACCATTTTCCTTGAGCCTACATAAAATGGCGTCCTCTGATGAAGGTCTTGTGGCTCGATATCTAAAATTCTTTGCTTACCATCAGTTGCTAAACCACCCGCCTGTTCTGAGATAAATGCAAGCGCGTTGCACTCATACATCAGTCTAAGTTTGCCGTTTATGTCTTTTGCGGTAGATGGATAAATGTAAATCCCCCCCTTCAGCAAGTTCCGATGAAAATCCGCCACAAGAGAACCAATGTAACGGGCAGTGTATGTGCTGTCCTTGCAGAACTGTAAATATTTTTTTACCGACTCAGGGAAAGAATTCGAAGCGCCTTCGTTGATCGAATAGATTTTACCCGTCTCAGGCATTTCCATATCGGGATGCGAGAGGAAATACTCTCCCAGTGATTGCTCAAAAGTGAAACCATTAACACCATGGCCCGTGGTATAGACCAACATGGTAGATGAGCCATACAGTATATAACCTGCCGCAACCTGCTCCGATCCCTTTTGCAAAATGTCCTCGCTTTGAATAGGGCCACCGATTTTACTCTTACGCCTATAGATAGAAAATATGGTGCCTATCGAAACATTGACGTCAATATTTGACGAACCATCAAGCGGGTCAATGGCAATAACGTACTTTCCATTGTTATTCAGGTCCTCATAGCTTTCTGACTCCTCTGAAATCAAAGCACATACCTCGCCTCCCTTTTTTAGCGCCCGGGTAAACCTAATGTTTGCCAATACATCAAGCTTTTGCTGATCCTCTCCCGTCATATTTTGCGAACCCAACGGACCCATAATATCAATGAGGCCAGCTTTGTTCACCTCCCTGTTCACTACTTTCGATGCCAATGCAATATCCCTCAGCAGCTGAGACAGTTCCCCGCTGGCATATTGAAATTGGTCCTGATTATTTTTTATAAATCTGTCTAATGTAAAGCCAATGGATTGGCCTATTCGGGACGCTTCTACCATTTAATTCCGTCATTTTTGCGGGTGATACCGCATTTGAACCTAAATTCGCCCGCTTAACAGACGAGTGCGCAAATATACAATGCAACCGTTTGAAACCAATCAAAAGGGGCGATGAAGGTATTTAAATTTGGCGGAGCATCGGTAAAAAATGCAGAGGCAATTCAAAACGTAGCCAGAATAGTGACTACCCATAATTCGGAGCCGCTAATGATAGTAGTATCGGCCATTGGTAAGACCACAAATGCTCTTGAAGAGGTAGTTTCTGGTGGAACCGCCAACGAAAATACAGCGGCTAAGATCAAGGAAATCATCTCCGCCCATGCTGCCATCGCAAAGGATCTCTTCCCCGCTTCTCATTCCATTCACACTACCATTGATCAGTTTATAGGAATTATACGAGACCAACTATCAGCGGGCAACGGCAAGGACAAGGTCTACGACCAGGTTGTGTCTTTAGGTGAAGTTTTGTCCTCGCTTATCCTGGCTCAATACCTTCAACACACTGGTATTAACGTAGAATGGGTCGATGCCAGAAGATACATCTGCACCGATAGCAATTTCAGAGAAGCTAAAGTCGACTGGGAGCTAACGAGATCGCGTATAGCTGAACTAACCGAAAAAATTAAAACGAAAATACTGATCACTCAAGGCTTTATCGGGAGTTCTCCTGAAGGAGACACAACTACCCTTGGACGGGAGGGATCGGATTTTAGCGCAGCCATTTTCGCTTCATGCCTACGTGCCGATTCCGTTACTATTTGGAAAGACGTGCCTGGTGTAATGAGTGCAGATCCCAAAAGACTACCCACTGCTACCACATTCGATGAGCTCCCGTTTCGTGAAGCAGCTGAAATGACATACTATGGTGCATCTGTAATTCATCCTAAAACAATCAAGCCACTGGCCAACCTGGGAATTCCTTTGTTGGTTAAGAATTTCGATAATGTTTTATTACCCGGCACAAGAATTCATGAGTGCAAAGTAGACCACCTTCCTCCGCTAATCGTGTTTAAAGAAAACCAATGCCTTATATCGTGTCATGTTACCGACTACACATTCATTGATGAATCGCAAATTGGAGTGATCTTCAATGCACTATCCGCCCGAAATTTAAAAGTGAATCTAATTCAAAACTCCGCAATTTCATTTTCATTCTGTCTGGACTTTAAGGAAGACAGCGTCCTGGAACTCATACGCGAACTTGGGAAACACTTCGAAGTGTATTATAATACCGGACTTACATTAATCACAATAAAAAACTATGACAACGAAAGCTTTGAAAAATACAGAAAGCAAAAAGGGGTGATACTTGAGCAATCGTCACGTTCTACGCTGCAAGTGTTGGTGCGATCATAGCATTTTTTCTTTAATCTCTTTTATAAAGTGATCCACCGAACGGTCAAGAATATCAAAGACCTCTTGAAAATCCTTCTCATCTCCGTAATAGGGATCGGGCACTTCATCACCCGGGTGTGGGTCAAATGACCGCATCAAATAAATTTTTTCGGAATACAATTCCCAGTTATTCAGCCTCTTTATATTGCTCAGGTTAGATCGGTCCATAGCGAGGATGTAATCAAATTCTTCAAGATCTGAAGATTGCAGTTGTCTTCCCTTGTGGGTTATCGTAACTCCATTCTTCTGTGCATTGGCACGCGTACGGGGATCAGCGAGCTCACCAATATGATACCCAGCAGTACCGCAGGAGTCTGCATAAATTGATCCATCAAGACCACTGCCTTTGATCTTATGTTTAAAAATCGCTTCCGCTAATGGAGATCGGCAAATATTACCTAGGCAAACAAACAGAACTTTCATCACTAACCTTTACACAAAAATAAACGATGAACGCTGTTACCAAATTACCGCAAGGAGAATTAACGAGCGTATAGTATAGTTTTGCGCCTTTTTGAAGAGCCTCCCCGGAGGCTTTTCTCATTTATTCATCTCCCAAATTCCTGTTATTGATTAGTTTTGATAAAAATCTGTGCTATGGAATTGATTAAAGTTACCGAACAAAAAGAACCCCACGTTGCCCTAATTGAACTGAACCGGCCAAAAGAACTTAACGCACTCAATCCTCAACTCATGCAGGAAATGAGAGATGCGTTGCTGGCACTGGATAAGAATGATGACGTTCGGGCGATTGTCATCACGGGAAACGAAAAGGCATTTGCCGCAGGTGCAGACATTAAGCAGATGGCAGACAAGAGCGCCATCGATATGTTGCTGCTGGATCAGTTTAGCACATGGGATCAGATTCGCAAAACAAAGAAACCGATTATTGCTGCGGTGTCAGGCTTTGCCTTGGGGGGAGGTTGTGAGTTGGCAATGACCTGTGATATGATTATCGCGTCAGAGACAGCGAAGTTTGGCCAGCCAGAGATAAAGATTGGTGTAATCCCTGGCGCTGGCGGCACACAACGCCTGACAAAAGCTGTAGGTAAAGCCAAGGCCATGGAACTTATACTGACTGGGAGATTTATTTCTGCGGAAGAAGCCCACTTTTATGGATTGGTGAATAAAGTCGTGCCAGTGGAAATGTACATGCATGAAGCATTTCAGTTGGCAAAAGAAATTGCTCAAATGTCACCCATAGCAGTGCAACTTGGCAAGGAAGCCATCAACCGTTCTTTCGAGACCCAATTGGACGAAGGACTTGCCTTCGAGCGTAAGAATTTCTACATGACCTTTGCCTCACAAGACCAGAAAGAGGGGATGCAAGCATTCATCGAAAAGCGCGCACCTCAATTCAAGGGAAAATAAAACACCTTGTATTCGATAGCCATTTTTTTAGCTGCCACATTTGTAAGATGCTCCGCATTTTTTAATGCGAAGTCAAAACTTTTCATAGATGGAAGAAGAAATATTTTTAATAGTTTAAAAAGGGCCTTCGATAACAACAGACAGCCCGTCCTTTGGATACATTGTGCATCGCTCGGAGAATTTGAACAGGGCCGTCCAATTATTGAAAGCTTCAAACGAGAGTTCAGTGATTTTAAAATTCTTTTGACCTTCTTTTCTCCCTCCGGCTATGAAGTGAGAAAGAATTACGAATTCGCTGATCACATCTTCTATTTACCCTGGGATACAAGAAAGAATGCAGAGCGGTTCATTGACATAGTGAACCCTACCATTGCGATTTTTGTAAAGTATGAATTCTGGTATCACTACTCCAGAACGCTCTGGAAAAAAAGCATTCCGGTTTTATCCGTGTCTTCCATATTCAGAGAGCAACAGGCGTTCTTTAAGTTTTATGGTGGTCAACAGCGAAAGATTCTCACCTACTTCGATCATTTTTTTGTTCAAAATGATGAGTCCCGAAAATTGTTGGCATCAAAAGGGATTAATAACGCGACTGTAGCGGGTGATACACGCTTTGATCGCGTAAATCAAATAGTAAGCCAGAGGAAAGAAATTCAAGTAGCGAAGGAATTCAAAGGTTCCGACAATGTTTTTGTGGTAGGCAGCGTATGGCCGGAGGATATGGAGGTACTTGCTCCTGCTATAATTGAAAAAAAAGGAAACCTTAAATTTATTATTGCACCCCAT
>DAORAG010000033.1:0-1064 GCA_035344095.1 Cyclobacteriaceae bacterium
CCAAAATATACCCCACGACCGTTGGTGGAGTTGACTATGATGTTCCCGTTGATCGCTACAGTGCCATCATTGGCTATGATGATACCCGAATTGGAATTTGAATTGTTGCTGGTCAGGGTTACCGTACCATTTATAGTGGCTGTGCTCGCTCCGCTCCTCGCTATGATTGTGTTAATACTTCCACTTGCGTTTCCGTTGTGATTGATCGTTAGGCCACCATTGAAGAGATTGCCTGCTGAGTTGATTCCAATTTGAACGCGGGAGGTCCCTGTATTATTGATGGTAACAAGCCCTTGATAAGTATCTGGATTAGTGTCAGCAAGGTTGAATTCTGAGTCACCGCTGTTTACAATGGTTGTGGTGCCTGAGATAGAGTTGCCTCCCGTGCTGTTGTCATTGGTCGTTCCTGTTTTTTCGAAGTATGCATTGCCGGTGACGGAGACTCCATCTAGGAAAATTCTTGGCGAAGTGACTGTTAGATTTCCTACAAAGGAGGAGTTTGGTCCAATATCTATCCGACTGGTTCCGGTTAAGGTCAAAGTTTGTGTTGCACCAGCTTGTGCAAATCTCCTGAGAGCGATTCGTCCTCCAGTGAAACCACCGCCACCAATGGAAATCGATCTTGTTGCCGCCTGGGTAGAGCTTGCAGAAGCATTTGCATTAAAATAAATTTCTCCAGCACCTGCTGAGTTTGACAATAAAATATTTCCGTTGTAGGTGGACGTGCCATTGCTACCAAGAGTAATGTCGGTTGCCGTATTTGTGTTGGTGTTGTTAACGGTCACGGTCCCTCCGTAAGTTGCTGTGCTTCCCGCACCATTCAAAAATCGATGATTGCTTTGAAGTGTGCCTGCACAGTTAATGGTCAGGTTTCCCGATACTGTGAAACCGGTGTTTGTTCCTTCTGCCGCAAAGAATGACCATTGGTCGGTGCCACCTGATTTATTGGTATTCAGGGTAAGGTCAGTGAAGGTTGTTGTGAAGCCGTTATGACTTTGCGCGAAATAAAATCGATAGCTTCCGTTATTGTTAAATGTTGTGGACGCATTGAATTGATCTGGGTT
>DAORAG010000033.1:1164-13510 GCA_035344095.1 Cyclobacteriaceae bacterium
ATCGATAGCTTCCGTTATTGTTAAATGTTGTGGACGCATTGAATTGATCTGGGTTCCCATTTCCTAAAAGAACTTGACCCGAACCGTTATTGGTAATTGTCGTAGTGCCATTAAAAATATTGCCGCCAGAGCTGTTGTCATTGTTGCCGTCAGTCTTAGTTACTGATACGGTGCCATTGAAAGTGGAACCGTTAAAAAAAAGTCGACCCGTGGTTCCGGTGATGTTGGCACCAAAGGTGGTCCCGCTGAAAGTAGAAGTGCCCGTAGTGTTGAGAGCAAGCGATGCCGCCCCTCCGGTGTTTGTGACAGAACCCGAGGAAAAAGTATTTGTGCCTGTGGTGGTGAGGGTAAAGCCAAGGAGATCGATAGTGCCGCTATAGCCGCTAATTGATATTCCGGCTACGGTTGGAGCGACATTTAGATTACAGTTTCCGTTAGCGCCACCTGCGCCATTAAAAAACACCTGATCGGCTACCCCGGGGACCGATGCGCCACCTGCGCCTCCAGAGGTGGTCGACCAATTGGCAGTATTGTTCCAATTACCCGTTCCTGTAGCCACCCAATACCGCTGGCCAAAGGCTCCTGATGTAATAAAAATCAAAAAAATGAACCCTCTAATTCTCATAATCGTCCAAATATGGCCAGGATAGTACTTTTCACACTATCAATATTAATACATTACCGAATCTGGATGTAACATTTAATTATTTTTTAATGTCTCAGCCGATAGGGAGGGCAAGTGCGACAGTCGATTTATTGGCGAGCTTTTTGGTAACAAATGGGCTCTGACTACGTCTAATCTTATGTTCAAAGCTCGTTTTATTACCTTCGGGACTTTAGTTTAAGTTTTAGCACATGGCAAGGATTATTGAGACAAACCACATTTCCCGCGTTTATCACATGGGCACGAATGTGGTCAAGGCATTGCAGGATATATCCATTACAATAGATAGGGGAGAGTATGTTGCCTTTATGGGGCCTTCTGGTTCAGGTAAGTCGACTCTCATGAATATCATAGGATGCCTGGACACGCCTACCAGCGGATCATATGTGCTGAATGGGCACCTGGTGAGTGATATGACTGAGAATGAACTGGCGGAGATCAGAAATAAAGAAATAGGATTTGTATTCCAGACTTTCAATCTGCTTCCAAGAGCCTCTGCCTTGGAGAATGTGGCGTTGCCCTTGATTTATGCCGGGTATGGAAAGAGCGAGCGGGAGGAGCGAGCCATGGAGGCACTGGAAAATGTAAATCTTGCGGATCGATATCATCATAAACCCAATGAGTTGTCAGGAGGGCAGCGCCAGCGGGTTGCCATCGCCCGGGCGTTGGTAAATAATCCTTCCATCATTCTTGCCGATGAACCAACGGGTAACCTGGACTCAAAGACATCATACGATATCATGGCTTTATTTCACGAACTGCATGAAAAAGGCAACTCGATAATAATGGTGACCCATGAGGACGATATTGCACACTATGCACACCGAATTATTCGCCTGAAGGACGGCCTTGTAGAGTGGGATAAAGTGAATGACAATGTAACGAGAAGCACCCCATCGTTGGTAACTGAATAGCTAACCTTGTATCTTCAACCGCAATGAAGATTTATACAAAAACCGGGGACGCTGGTAGCACAGGACTTTTTGGTGGGCGAAGGGTGTCTAAAGCTGACCTCCGGATTGAAACCTACGGAACCATTGATGAACTCAATTCCTACATAGGTCTACTTCGTGACCAGGAAGTAAATATTCATCGAACAGGATTCATCATCAATATCCAGGACAGGTTGTTCACGATCGGATCGATATTGGCAACTGAACCCGGCAATACCAAAGTAAAAATTCCTTCACTCATTCAGGAAGATGTAACTCTCCTTGAAAAGGAAATTGACGCAATGGATTCTCAGCTCGAACCTATGAAGTCCTTCGTGCTGCCGGGAGGCCACCCGTCTGTTTCGTATGGTCATATTGCTCGCACGGTATGCAGAAGAGCTGAGCGACTTGTCATCAGGCTACATGAGTTAGAGAAGGTAGATGAGCTTGTTCTTCAATACCTCAACCGGTTATCTGATTACTTATTTGTGCTTTGCCGAATGATGGCCAAAGAACTCGGTGTTACTGATGTTCCCTGGAAACCAAGGATGTAATTAGGTTCCTTTTGAATAGTGGGCGACAAGTGGTCTGCCCTCCTCGTCAATGATTCGCATCCACCCTTTATATTTTTTCAGGATGTTTTCTTCCTTTGTCTTGGTGGGATCGTAAGGATTTTTGAATTGGGTAATTTTTACCGAACAATAAGGTCCTTCGCATTTGCCAGTTGAGATGATTTCGCAATACAACTCATCTGCTACTCCTATTTCCTGCGCATCAGCGTAAGGGCTCAAAAGGATTGAGGCTGTCTTTTCACGTGGATGAAGCATTCTCCCCTTGGTTTCTCCGTAAAACTCCATCCAATACACGAGCTTGAATCCTTTTTGGATTATATCCTCCACCCTTGTCCAACCTTGATAACTGTTGTCGAGTATAAAGATGTAGCCGTCTTGTTGTTTGCTAAATGTTACGTAGTAGCGATCGTCTGATGTCTCAAAAAAATTATCGCGGCCAAGTAACTGAGGTCTTATATATGCCCCAGTAATGGTTGCGCTTAATACACTGTCAATTTCGTCATCAGATCGTAGGTGCAAGGGTGGGCCCGGAAGTATTTTACCCTTAAAGTCACCATTTGGCACTTCAAAAAATGTAAAACCATTTTCAGGAATGTATAAATAATGTAGCGCTGGTAATGACTGCTGAAGTGTGTCATTTGGTGCTATAAATCCACCTTGGTCACGCTGTGCTTTTACAGCGCTTGTCAGCGTTATGACCAGACAGATGGAACCAATTATGCAACCGAAAGCGAACCTCATTTTTTTGCGACCTACAAAGCTAACCGAAACAACAAGTGTGCCTGATGAAAGAAAAAGATATCAATTAATCCTAACAATCGTTAGGGGATATATTTGATAAAAACTAAATTGCTGCCCAATTAAAAAACTCAAAGAGAAACTAAAGGTTCAATGGTTGATCTAGATAAAATATCAATCCAAAAGATTGCAAAAACGAGGATTTCGGAGGTTGATTTTAAAAACATACCCTTTGGAAAGGTCTATTCCGACCACATGTTCATGGCTGATTATAAAGACGGGCAATGGCAGAACTTCAGAATTGTTCCGTACGGCTATATGCCTATGAGTCCGGCCACACCTGCTCTGCATTATGGCCAATCAATTTTTGAGGGGCTTAAAGCTTACAAAAACGAGAGTGGCGAGGCACTTGTTTTTCGCCCGCTGGCCAATTGGAAACGGATGAATGTCTCTGCGGAGCGGATGTGCATGCCTTCAATACCAGAAGAGCTGTTCATGGATGGCATGAACACACTCATTGATCTTGATAGACAATGGATTCCTTCGACTGACGGAAGCTCACTTTACATCAGACCGTTTATGTTTTCGGCCGATGAGTACATCGGGATCAAGCCTTCTGACAATTTTACTTTCATGATAATTACCTGCCCGGTAGGGGCGTACTACTCTACGCCAGTCAAGGTGCGGATAGAACAGCACTATACGCGCGCAGTGGAGGGGGGAACCGGTTTTGCCAAGGCTGGTGGTAATTATGGAGGAGCTCTTTATCCCGCAAAACTTGCGCAACAAGATGGGTACCATCAACTGATATGGACGGACGGCAAGGAGCATAAGTATGTGGAGGAATCAGGAACAATGAACGTGATGTTTGTAATAGATGATACACTCGTTACTCCGGCACTTGGTGATTCTATCTTAAGGGGGATAACAAGAGACAGCGTGTTATCGTTGGCACGTCATTGGGGAATGAAGGTAGAAGAGCGCAGAATTTCTGTTGACGAATTAATCGATGGGTTGAAGAATGGGCGAGTAAAAGAGGCATTTGGGGCGGGAACTGCGGCTACTATTGCCCATATTGAATTGATCGGCCATGATGGCGAAGACTATTATTTGCCACCAATAGAGAAGCGTGAGTTTTCCAACAAGGTTTTCAGAGAACTTGATTTGATGAAGCGCGGTCTCTCGCCAGACCCATTTAACTGGGTTTATAAGGTGTAGTTTTTTCTATAGGGTTTTTATAGTACTTTGCTATAAATTCCCTTTTATGAAATTCCCTCGATTATTTTGCCTGATTATCAGCCTGGTAGTCAGTAGCCAACTGGAAGCCCAGGAAAACTTTGTGGCCGGTTACATCATTGATAATGAAGGCCAAAAAATAGAAGGATTAATAAACGATCAATTGTGGACTATTACTCCCTCAGTTATCCAATTTCAAAACCAGGGGCTCAAGGAATATGGGCCAACGGATATTCGCGAATTTGGTGTTGAGAATAAGTTCAAATACAGAAGTTATCTGGTGACGTATGACTCCTCGGCAAACCTAAAGGATCTGTCACGTCAATTTAATCCGGAGTTTAAGACCCAATATAAATTCTTAAGAGTAGTTGTTGATTCAAAAAAGAGCTTGCTAGAACTGGGTGAGGCTCGCGCGGTCCATTATTTTATTCAAGTCAATAACAAAATTGAGGAACTAATTAATCATCAATTTTTTGCTGTGGAAAATGACCTTGACATAAAACGTGTAAATCGCAGCTATATAGAGCAGCTGAGAAAACACATGAATGATTGTTCTGAGGTTCGGATTGACGAACATCTGCTTTATTCCGAGAAAAGCCTCGTCAATCTGTTTAATAAGTATAATAGTTGCACCAGCGCAGAATCAATCGTCACATTTCAAAAAAACAAAGTGTTATTTAAAACCGGCATTGTCGGACTGGTGGCAAAGGATCAAATGACAAGAGGATACGAAGGAAGTATCGGCTATGGTGCAGGATTGTTTTTAAACGTGAAATTCCCTCATAAAATTTATAAGGTATCACTCTATACCGAGTTGACATACAGAAAATTCAAAGACCAAAAGGTAAGCCCGAATACCTTTTCCGGTAGAACAGAGAAATTTGATCTTAACTCCCTGAAAGCAAGTTCGATGGTGAGAAGTAAACTGGGTACAACAGGTAGATATTTTGTGGGAGCGGGAGGTAGTTTCTCATTCGGATTAGCTGATGAGTATCGGGTCACTAATACCCAAACTTTGGTTGCTCAGAATGCGAAGTCGTTTGCGAGTTTGATTCTAAGCATCGGTGCCGATCTAGGCGAAATTTGCATAGTTGAAATGCGTTACGAAAGAGGAGGCGGGGTCAATTTTAACGACTCCCCTTTTCTAACGGATGCGCGTGGTCATTCAATTTTGGCTTTGGCTGTTATGTATCAATTTTAGGATATATTTGAAAGTGTGCAACTGAAGGGATTTTTTCTAACCATCATCTTACTATTTGTATTCTCGCAAACTCGTGTAAGCGCTCAGCCACAGCTAGCTCTTCTTAAGAAGGACCGCGTCATCACCCGGTTTGAGGAAGGAGAATCCATTCGTTTCAAAAAGAAAGGAGATGATGGCTATTCGGTTGCCTTGATTCAAGGTATACATCCCGGATTCATCATAGTTGCTGATGATACGGTGTATACATATGAAATTGACGTTGTTGATGTGCGAAAAAAGAAGCTTACTACCTTCAAGGTTTCGTCCATCGGCAAAGGCCTGATGGTGGCAGGGGCTGGATTATTCCTTGTCGACCTTTTTAATACGACAGTGATCATTAATTCTGATTATCGAATAAAGGATTCTGCCTGGAGGGGTAGTGCGGTGCTCTTTGGACTCGGCACATTCATGCAATTTGTTAATAACGACTTTTTCCGTCAGCATCGCCATCGGAGAATTGCAACTGTGAATTTCAGGCCTTCGTGAAAGGCGAGGGTTTGTTATCTTTGCCAAAACTTTTGAAACTATGACTATAGAACAGTTGAAAGACTGTAAGGCACGTGTTAATGCCTTGAGGAGGTATCTTTGACTACGATCGTAAGATTGCCGAAATAAAAGATGAGGAGTTAATTACCCACCAGGCGGATTTCTGGAATAATCCGAAACAGGCCGAAAGTATCCTTCAAAGTATCCGTTCAAAGAAAGTTTGGACTGATGAATTTGACGAAGTAAGTAAACTCGTTGATGACCTTGACGTGCTTTATGAATTTCATGAAGCAGGTGAGGTTGATGAAGATGAACTGGATAAAGAATACAAGAAGGTCTATGGCGCAGTAGAAGACCTTGAGTTCAAGCGTATGTTGAGCAAGGAAGAAGATCAGTTGAGCGCCATGATCGAAATCAACCCCGGGGCGGGTGGAACGGAGAGTATGGATTGGGCGGATATTCTTAACCGCATGTACATCATGTGGGGAGAGAAGTCGGGATACAAAGTGAAGCAGGTCAGCTATCAAGCGGGAGAAGTGGCGGGTATCAAGTCGGCTACGCTGGAAATTGAAGGACCTTTTGCCTACGGTAAATTGAAGTCCGAGATCGGAGTTCATCGCTTGGTTCGCATCTCACCTTTCGACTCCAACCAAAGAAGACATACTTCCTTTGCCTCGGTTTTTGTGTACCCGGTTGTAGATGAAACCATCAACATTGAGATCAATCCAGCAGATGTGGAAATTCAAACTTCGCGATCAGGCGGTGCAGGAGGACAGAATGTTAACAAAGTTGAGACGAAGGTTCAACTTACTCACAAGCCGACTGGAATAGTGATTGTTTGTCAGGTAGAGCGTTCTCAGCATGCCAACCGAGAGAAAGCAATGCAAATGTTGAAATCACGCCTTTATCAGTTAGAGATTGAAAAAAGAAATTCAGAGCGCGACAAGATTGAAGCGGGGAAAATGAAAATTGACTTTGGTTCGCAAATCCGAAACTACGTCTTACACCCTTACAAGCTGGTGAAGGATGCGAGAACTGGGGTGGAGCGTCATGATGCGCAGACCGTTCTTGATGGTGATCTCGATGACTTTATCAAAGCGTACCTGTTGGGCGCTCAGGAGGCGAGTGCTAAATCATGACGGAACAGGCGGGAGCAGCGAAAACATATCCTGCTCAATTCTGGTTGGTGTGTGTCAGCTCGCTCATGTTCTTTGCGAGCTTCAATATGATTATCCCTGAACTTCCTGGCTACCTTACCAGTCTGGGTGGTGCCGACTACAAAGGGTTAATCATTTCACTCTTTACCATTACCGCTATGGCATCACGACCTATCAGCGGCAAACTGGCCGATAGCGTGGGACGTGTACCTATAATGATGACGGGCTCAATCGTTTGTGTCATATGTAGTGCGTGCTATCCTTTTCTTACCGGGATTATGGGATTTTTCCTTCTTCGGTTTGTTCATGGTTTCTCGACTGGATTTACTCCAACCGGACAAACGACATACCTTTCAGATATTGTTCCGGCAAAGAGAAGGGGAGAGGCAATGGGATTTTTAGGGACGGCAGGAACTGTGGGTATGGCAGGAGGTCCGGCATTAGGGGGAGCCATCACCAATCAGATTTCACTGGATGCAATGTTTTACTGCTCATCCCTTTTCGCTCTCACGTCTGTGGGCATTCTGATTGGCATCAAAGAGACAGCAAAAAACAAAAGGAGATTCTCCTACAAGATGTTGAAGGTTGAAAAACATGATCTCTTTGAGCCACGCGTTTGGGTGCCTTGCCTGGTAATGGCGTTGTGTGCTTTTTCATTTGGTGCACTCTACACCGTGATCCCGGATTTCGGTGAGCACGTGGGTATAAGAAACAAGGGTTTGCTGTTTACCTATTTTACGGTTGCGTCACTGTTGGTTCGTTTTTTAGGGGGAAAGGCATCTGACTACTATGGTAGAG
Organism: Cyclobacteriaceae bacterium; assembly: GCA_035344095.1. Lineage (GTDB taxonomy): Bacteria > Bacteroidota > Bacteroidia > Cytophagales > Cyclobacteriaceae > ELB16-189. The sequence goes on from DAORAG010000033.1 coordinate 8,988, forward strand.
CTCAGGTATTGCAGTTCTCAACGCTGCTCCTAACCATTGCGATGGTTATTGTTGGCTTGTCGGAGACTGTTCTCATGTTGAGCATTGGTGTTTTCATCTACGGACTTGCGCATGGCGCTACCTCCCCAACACTTCTAGCTTGGGCGACCGATCTGAGTGATGAGCAGCATAAGGGTAGAGGACTTGCTTCCTTGTATATTTTTATGGAGTTGGGAATTGGACTGGGAGCTTTTATATCGGGAATGATTTACGCAAACGAAGCCTCTCATTTTTTGCCAACATTTCTTTTTTGCGCTTTATTGAGCGGCTCTGCTTTTTTGTACCTTATCTCAAAGAAGAAACAATTCAAGCGAGTCATCTATGAAGGATAAAATCCTGGCCTTGTATTTTTTTGTGGGTATTGGCGAACTCGTTGCCCTATCAGCTGACTTAGCCCCGTTAGAATGGATTTGCAAACCACTTCTTCTTCCAATTCTGGGATTATATTATATCAGGAATATCTCGAAAGATGAGCCGTGGTCAAGGCCGGTGATGGCGGCCATGGTGTTTTCCTGGCTTGGCGATGTTGCATTGATGCTTCAAAGTGTTCATTCGGATTTTTTTCTGGTTGGGCTTTCCTGTTTTTTGGTTGCCCATGTAGCTTACATTCTTGCTTACCGGCAACACAAATGGGCGGAGGGAGAGCAAGCACTCTTCGGAATTCAGAAATTCAGATTTGCGTTCCCTGTGATTCTTGCTGGCACTGGATTGTTCACAATTTTGTACCCACACCTTGGCGACTTATTAGTTCCAGTTATGATCTACTCGCTCGTTATTGTGATAATGGTGCTGCAGGCGCTGTTCCGATATGGCCTGACCAATAGCCTGAGCTTTTGGTTTGTTGTCGTTGGAGCACTTTTGTTCATGGCCTCGGATTCTGCTATTGCGATCGATAAGTTTTTAGCACCATTTGGATTGGCACGTGCGTTCGTGATGAGTACCTATATGGCGGCTCAACTGTTGATTGTTCGCGGGTTAACTTTTCATCGGGCATAAAAAAAGCGGACTTTCGATCCGCTCTCTTTCAATTTCTTGACAACTCTACCCTTCCATTTTTCTGACCTTTCCACTGCCAGAAGAGTGGCTGTTGACATGGCTGGGGTTTCCTTTGTAGTTAACGCTACCGCTACCAGTTATTTTTGCATCAAGTTCCTTCTTCACATTGATTTCAACATCGCCAGACCCGGATATTGTTACATCACAACTTTCAGTTACCAGATCTGCGGCCAGCACCTTGCCTGAGCCTGAGATGCTCGCTTTTACTGATTCAGCACGACCGGCAGCCAGCACTTTTCCCGATCCTGACAACCCAAACTTTGCCTGACCTCTTATCTCATTTGCGATATAAACTTTACCCGATCCACTTACTCGACTCGATAGATCTCTGCAATTGCCCTTAACTCGTAGATCACCTGAACCAGACACATCTGCAGTCAGGTCACCCGTAAGGTCAACTTCCAACTCCATCGATCCAGAGCCTGATACCCTCAAGTCCATCTCATCAGATTTGAAAATTGTTTCCCCGTAAAGGTCACCCGAACCGGATACAGAAAGGCCATTGAGATTTTCGACTGTGATATACACATTGATTCTGTCTCGATCAGAATGACGCCAGCTGAACCAATCATCGTAGTCCTCCCTACCGATGATTAGCCGGTCATCTTTCACGATCGTTTCTATGTCTTGAAGGGTTTCGCTGCTGCCTTCCAGTACAACTTTTTGAGGGCTGCCTTGCCTTACATATAATTTTCCCGGGGTGCGATAAGAAATCTTACGGAATCTCGGAACGTCTCGCGTTTCCTTTGTTTGAGCTGTTGAGGAAAAAACAAGCGTCAAAGCAAGAATTGAGGTAATGATGTACTTCATATTTTCTACTTTAAACAATACGAATATAGACTCCATACCTGGCCTTTTGGTTGCATGAAGACAGCTGATTATGAGACTTCGGTCATGAAATCGCATATTTTTGATCTGAATGGACAAATTCTCGTACCTAACAGTCTCCGGTTCATCGAAAGGCCTCTACAAAGAGAAAGGTAGCCGGTTTCTGTCTTTTGTTTTTTATACAACAACAGTTGAGCAGGCAAAGAACAAGTTAGACAGCTTGCGAAAAGAATTTTTTGACGCTCGTCATCATTGCTTTGCTTGGGTAATTGGCGAACGATACGAGAACTATCGCTCATCCGATGATGGCGAACCTAATCACTCTGCCGGTGATCCTATCCTTGGGCAAATACGATCCAGAAATCTCACCAATGTGCTGGTGGTTGTTATTCGTTATTTTGGTGGGACCAAGTTGGGAGTTGGGGGATTAATATCGGCTTACAGAGTGGCCGCTCAGTTGGCGCTGGATGCCGTTACAATTGTTGAAAAGGAAATAGTGAGCCCGATCTCCATTGAGTACGACTACTCCGCCACGCCTGAAGTGATGCGGTTGATAAAGGAATTCGAATTGGAAGTGCACACCCAGAAGTTTGAAAACCGTTGCCTGTTAGAGGCCAGTGTCAAGCTTAGGTCAAAAGAATTGTTGCTTGAGAAACTGAAATTACTGGTAGATACAGGGAACCCTATTACATTTTCTCCGTCTATCTAATAAAAGTATTCATGAAACGCATTGTTACAATTGTTGCCATTTGCGCATGCTTTACATCATTTGCGCAGAACTCGACCAAAGACATGTACGTCTGTACACCTTGTGGATATGACTGTGATCTGGTCGAGCACACCGGGCCTGGCCAATGCAGTGCATGCGGAATGACACTGGTAAAAAAATCAACGGTGCATTTCGAAAATATTGACTTTAGTGAAATGTGCAGGCGAGTCAATGCCAATAAAAATCTTGTGCTTCTGGATGTAAGATCGCCAGCTGAATTCTCTGGCGAAACGCGTGACGTTCCTTCTTTTGGTCATTTCAAAAAAGCAATCAACGTTAACGTCAATGACCTGGCTGCGCGCCTGGATGAACTGAGGAAGTATGCTAATGATGAGATCATCGTGTACTGCAGTCACAGCCATCGTAGCCCACGAGCTACATACCTTCTAACCAACAATGGCTTTAAAAATGTGACGAACGTGTCAGGAGGAGTTTCAGTAATGAAAGAGGGCTTTGGCGATAACACCTGCCTCAAAGAAATCTACATAGCGCACGAATACTAGCCAGCCGTCAAACAAAAAAAGACCCCGCGTTGGCGGGGTCTAAGGGCAGCAGAAAAAAATGGTAATTATCTTAACCTAACCTGTAAACTGCCCAAGTATGTATTGTCAGCGTTTGTGACTTCAATTCTATAGATTCCGGCCTTTAATTTTTTCTTTGGTTTATATTCCATCTTCACCTGCTTTGTTTGCTTTAAGTACAGCATATCGCTCGCATCGGCAGTTAAGATCGGAGCCTCCAGTGTTTCAACATAGGCTATTGTTCCATCTTTCGGAGACAATACCTGACCGCTGGGATCAGAAATTTTGAACGTAAGATTGTCGGCTGAATATTTAGATGGGATCATGAAGTTAATATCCAGTTTCTTGGTCTTCCGTGCAGAAACTGTCAACTTGTTCTTTTTGAACGCCTCAACCCTAATGTCGTCCAGCGATGCGATTTGAATTTGAGCAAGCTCGTCAGAGAGTGATTTGTTCTTCACCTGCAGCTCAGCCACCATGCGGTTCAGCGATTCCTTTTCCTTATTTGCTGCCGTTAACGCATTGTTCAACGCCAGTACCTGGGACTCCAAATCATTTTTGATCTTTTGAAGGTCGGCATACTGCTGCTTGTATTGCTTCAGAGACGCATTCTCCTTAGACATTTTATTGAGCTCACGCTCTTTCTCTGCAATTTTTGCAGATGTTTTGCTTAACGTTTTATCGAGATCAGCATTCCTGCCTTGCAGGGAGGTAATTGACTGTTTAAGTTTTGCAATCTCTTTTTCGAGAGAAAGTTTTTCGGATAGAATCCGCTCTGACTTAAGCTTCTCGTCATTCAATCCAGCCTCAAGAGACTGGTTGGCTTCATAAAAAGATATAAGACCGACAAGAGCAATAGCCAGAAGGAAGGTGACCGTTCCAGCAATTACTTTTGGATTTTGAACCATGTTTTTCATTTGTTTTTGTTTTTTTATTCAAATGAACGCCCTCAGGTTAAGGACGCGGTTAAAGCGGAATTAAAAAGGGATTAAAATCAAAAAAGCAGCCTTTGTTAGGCCAAATGGGGCATTTTTATTTTCACTTCTGTGCCCTGATTAAGGTGGGATTGAATCTCAAGAGTGGCATTGTGCATCTTTACTATAGCGGCAACGAGAGATAGCCCTATACCATGCCCTTTGATCTTATTGGCGTTCTTACCGCGTTGGAACGGTTCAGTTACTATTTTCAAATCCTCCGGTGAGATTCCAATCCCTTCATCTTTGAATTTTAACCAGAGAAACTCCTCATCAGCATTAAGCGAAACTTGAACAGTATGATCCTGGGAGTATTTGCATCCATTTTCTATTACG
>DAORAG010000034.1:0-13342 GCA_035344095.1 Cyclobacteriaceae bacterium
GTAAGCAGGTAAAGGAGAAGGTGGGTAGCAAAGCGGTTCCTCTTCAATTACCTATTGGTGCTGAAGAAAACTTCCGTGGTGTGGTTGACCTGATCAACAACCGTGGTATTATCTGGAACGAAGAAGACAAAGGGATGACCTTTACCGAGGTGCCTATCCCTGATGATATGGTTGAGGAAGCTCATACTTACCGCGAAAACCTCCTTGAGGCTGTTGCGGAGTACGATGAGTCATTGATGGAGAAATTCTTTGAGGACCCTAACTCAATCACTGAAGCTGAAATTTTGAGCGCGCTCAGAAGAGCGACAATCGATATGAAGATCGTGCCAATGGTGTGCGGCTCTTCTTTCAAGAACAAAGGTGTTCAAACCATGCTTGACCTGGTGATGGAACTTCTTCCTTCTCCAATGGACAAGGATAACATCATTGGTAAGAACCCGGACACTGAAGCTGATGTAGTTATTAAGCCAAGTGAAAGCGAACCTTTCACAGCGTTGGCTTTCAAAATTGCTACTGACCCATTTGTGGGCCGCCTGTGTTTTGTAAGAGCTTACTCAGGTATCCTTGAGTCTGGTTCTTACGTGTACAACAGTCGCTCTGGAAACAAGGAGAGGATCTCTCGTGTGTTCCAGATGCATGCCAATAAACAAAACCAGATCGAAAGACTTTTGGCTGGTGATATTGGTGCAGTTGTAGGCTTTAAAGACATTAAAACCGGAGATACACTTTGCGATGAAAAACGCAAAGTAGTGCTTGAGTCCATGGTATTCCCTGAGCCGGTAATTGGATATGCCATTGAGCCTAAGAAACAAGCTGACGTTGATAAGTTGGGTATGGCGATTTCCAAGCTTGTTGAAGAAGATCCAACACTCCGCGTTAATACAGACCAGGAGACTGGTCAGACGATCCTTAGAGGTATGGGTGAACTTCACCTTGAGATCATCATCGATCGTTTGAAGCGTGAGTTTAAAGTAGAGATCAATCAGGGTGCACCTCAGGTTGCCTACAAAGAGGCGCTTACTGCATCAGTTGAACACAAAGAGGTTTATAAGAAGCAAACTGGTGGTCGCGGTAAGTTCGCTGATATCGTGTTTGAAATCGGACCTCGTGAAGATGGTAAAGAAGGCCTTGAGTTTGTGAACGACATCGTAGGAGGTGTGATTCCTCGTGAATTCATCCCTGCGGTACAAAAAGGATTTGACCAGGCGATGGTTAACGGACCTTTGGCCGGTTACCCTATCGATTCAATGAAAGTGAGACTGTTCCACGGATCTTACCATGATGTGGACTCTGACTCGTTGTCTTTCGAGTTGGCGGCTCGTATCGGATTCAAAGAAGCTGCGCGCAAGTGTAGCCCTCAGATTCTGGAGCCAATCATGGCTGTAGAAGTATTGACACCTGATGAATTTACCGGTTCTGTGACTGGTGATTTGAATAGAAGAAGAGGAATCATGAAGGGTATGGATACCCGTGGTGGTGCTCAGGTGATTAAGGCTGATGTGCCGTTGTCTGAGCTATTCGGATACGTAACTGATTTGCGTACGATCACTTCAGGTCGTGCTGCTGCATCACTTACATTCTCACACTATGCACCGGTTCCTAAGAACCTGGCAGATAAGGTTATTGAAGAAACAAAAGGAGCTGTTGTAGCTAAATAATAAGAGGAGCTATGAATCAAAAGATTAGAATAAAACTTAAGTCCTACGACCACAACCTGGTTGACAAGTCTTCAGAGAAGATTGTAAGGGCAGTAAAGGCTACTGGCGCAGTTGTAAGTGGTCCAATTCCTCTTCCTACGATCAAGGAGAAGTTCACTGTGCTGAGATCACCGCACGTAAACAAAAAGTCACGTGAGCAGTTTCAACTTTGCACTTATAAGCGCCTGGTAGATATCTACTCGAACAGTGCTAAGACTGTTGATGCTTTGATGAAGCTTGAATTGCCTAGTGGCGTGGACGTAGAGATCAAGGTATAGAAGATAGACTTGTTTAAAGTAACAGCACCCTGCCCTAAAAGCAGGGTTTTGTTTTTAGTGGCCGCAAAGGAATTTTACTCGAGCCTTTTGTGAAAATAAAGCGCGTAATCCGGCAGCAATTCAGGGTTGGCGATTTTAATCAAATCCTTAAGCACCAGATCTGGCCGGGCATAACCAAGTTCGAAATATTCACTGCCCCCTGTGGGCCCCCTGCGTGCGTCATAGGTGTAAACATTCCCTTGCTTAAACGCTGCAAATAGTTCGTACCGTTGCTCGGCAGCTTTCATTTCATCGAGTGAGTTGAATGACCCGACACCAATCCAGTATTCAGCGTCAACTCCCTTTGCGTAAACCGATTCAAAATCCAGTTTGAGAAAATCACTTGATGAGTCGTCCTCCCATAGGTAATAATAACCGGCATCGGCCAACATTTTCGCAGCATAGTTTTGTCCTCCGGGTAGAAACCAGGCATCGCCATACAGGATACCACTGATGGTGGTTGGTTTTGTGGTATTGTTTTCAACAAGTGACTTCGCAGCGAGGTACTCCTTTTCTATCCTATTAAAAATGGAATCAGCTTCCTTTTCTTTATCGAGAAATACTGCCATAAATTTTATCCACTCCGCCCGGCCTAGTGGATGATCTTCCAGGTATTCTGCATTAATGACAACAGGAATACCAAGATCAGAGACACGGGAAAGTTTAACCATATCTCCAGAAATGGAATAACCCATCACCAACTCAGGCTTGAGTGAGTACAACAACTCAAGGTTCATTTCACTATCAATCCCGAGGTCTGCAACCAATCCTGAGTCAATTCTTGGTCTTATTTTTTCTGAACTAATCAAATCAGTTGTGGGAAATCCAATTAAAACTTCCTCAGCATCTAGTTGATCAAGCAGGCCAACGTGAGATGTGGAGGTGCAGACCATCCTTTCAACGGGAGCTACGATAACTTCCGTGTTATTGTCATGAACTGGTACTTCGGCTCCACGTTGCACAACAATGTATCGAAGTGCAACAGACGATTGCGGATAAGGATTGGTGACCTCCACAAGGGTATATCCGTTTTCCCGTGTCACGCGAAATCCCTTGGCATACTTCAGTGAACTGGAGTGTGATGATTCGTTCTTTGTTGTTTGAACGCACGCGGGCAAAAGGCATGATAACGTTATGATCAGCAGTTTATTCATTGCCTGACTAGTATCGTAAAATAAGTACATTTATGTCGGATACGTAAGTGAAGAAGTCAGATCATAAGCCTAATACAGAATTAACACCCGAAGACTATTATTTCGAAAATGGTTTGATGGTGTTCACTGCGACCTATCATCTCAAACGAGGACACTGTTGTGAGAGTGGATGCAGGCACTGCCCGTATGGATTTAAGGAAAGGCAAAAGTCTAAGAAGATATAAGTTTAAGAAAATCATTTACTACAGCGCGCGCTGCCGCACCTGGATGAATTTCTCCGGAGTTGATTTTCTGTTCCATTATTTTAATTTTTTCCAGAATGGACTTATGGTTGAGTATTTCGTTTCTCAAAATTTGATTGATGGTAGAATGAAACCAGGTCTTATTTTGGGCATCTCGTTGGCTTTGCAAATAGCCGTTCATTGAGGTGAACGATCGGAACTCATTAATCATTTCCCAGGTTTCGTGAAGACCTCGGAGTTCCACTGCCGAGGAAATGAGAACCTTTGGAATCCATCCTGATTCAGGGGGCTGAAACAAATGAAGCGCGTGTTTAAAATCTGATTGCGCTTGCGTGGCTCGTTTTAAATTATCACCGTCAGCTTTGGTGATCACGATACCATCGGCCATTTCCATAATCCCTTTTTTGATTCCCTGCAGTTCATCTCCAGCACCTCCGAGCATGAGCAACAAAAAGAAGTCGACCATATTTCTTACCTGCGCCTCCGACTGACCCACGCCAACCGTTTCAACAATGATCAGATCAAAACCAGCGGCTTCGCAGAGTAGAATGGCTTCACGAGTATAGTTGGCCACGCCACCTAGTGAATCACCTGCAGATGTTGGTCGAATGAAAGCTTTTTCATCTTTTGATAAATCATTCATTCGTGTTTTGTCACCCAGAATACTGCCCTTTGTTTTTTGACTACTGGGATCAATTGCTAAGACTGCAAGTTGTTTTCCTATTGAGGTGAGATACTTTCCAAATGCCTCAATGAAAGTACTTTTACCGACACCCGGGATGCCGGTAATTCCGATTCGAATAGACTTCCCTGTGTGTGGTAAAATTTCATCAACTAATTTCTCCGCAACCTCCCGGTCCGAAGGAAGTTGACTTTCGACCAAAGTAATAGCGCGGCTGAGAATCGTTCTATCTTTTGCTAAAATGCCTTGAACGAAGGCATCCACCGTTAGCCTTTTGGCATATTGAGGAGTATCGCGTGTAGGACTTCCCATGGTTAATTTTTAAATTTACTGATTGCCCATAACGTTTAGCTCGTTTCATGCGAAAATTCTTCATTGACTGTTTGTTGGCAACCGCGTTCGTCTTCGTGACTCTCGGAGGTATTGTTCAAATCACCGATCTAAAAGTATTTAGTGCGTTTGATCCATTGGGTCAGGCACTGGGTGATATGGAGCTCACCGACATTGCATTTTCGCAACTTCGATCGGATCCATCGATTGACACCAATATTGTAATTGTAAATATTGGCGCATTACCAAGACGTGGAGTAGCTGAGCAAATCAGGATTTTGAATAAGTACAAGCCAAAGGTTATCGGTATGGATAGCTTCTTTGATTGCCCACTTGGTTTACGAGACACCATCAATTGCCCTCCATTAACGGACATGATGGGAAACGTAATGCTGGGTAACGCGATAGCTGAAACAGAGAACTTTGTATTGGTAACCAGGGTAACACAGACTGATTCGCTGTTCAATACCGGAACGGTAGATCAGTATGATTCACTGGAAAGGACTGACGCGGACCTTCGAGGGAATGCATATGAAGGGTACGCCAACCTGCCAACGGATGCGGATAATCAGGAGGCGTTCAAAACGTGCCGTACTTTTATTCCCCGACTTCTTGTCGCGGGTGATACACTCAACGCATTCTCAATTGAGGTGGCAAAACTTTATGCGCCAGAAAAGACGAAGCGATTTTTGGCCAGAGGTAACGAGGAGGAAGTTATTAACTACAGGGGAAACATTGTGGATTTTTATGGAGCCTCTACTTTCTCAGGAAGGTATTTCGCTCTGGATTGGTATCAGGTACTGAACGAAGAATTTTTACCTACACTGATCACCGATAAGATCGTAATGATGGGCTACATGGGAGATGATTTCTCAGACACATCATGGGATGATAAGTTTTTCACGCCACTTAACAGGCAATATGCCGGTAAAGCCAACCCGGACATGTATGGGCTTGTTGTTCACGCAAATATTGTATCGATGATCCTCGCGGAAGATTATATCGAGGTAATGGCAAAATGGCAGGAGTGGACAATTGCCATTTTGGTCTGTTTCCTAAACGTGGCATTATTTTGGCTAATTCACCACCGTATTCCAGACTGGTTTGATGGCATTACGGTGATGCTCCAGTTATTGCAGATTATCTTATTATCATTTTTGATGATCTACTTCTTTAACTGGTTTGGATTTAAACTGAACCTCACCATCACACTGGCGGCTTTGGCTTTGGTGGGAACCTGTTTTGAGATATATGTGGGAGTGGTGGTGAAAACCTTTGAATTGGTTCGAAATAGCCGGTGGTTTACCAAAAGGAAGGCCGAGGTATTAACGTCCGATTAATAGATATAATTACTAAATTAGCGTATAAAATAGCTTATAACATCATGAAAAACAGCAAGTTAATTCTAGTCTTAGGCTTTGTTTCAATGATTTCTGTAGCGTTTGGACAGGATTATGCTTTCAAGGTGCTGGCCAACAAAGGAACCAACGAGGTGAAAAGTGGTGATAGCTGGCAGGCAATTAAAACAGGAGCAAGTTTACAGTCAGTGGACGAGGTCAGGTTATCCGAGAATGCTTATTTGGGATTGATCCATAAAAGCGGAAAGCCCCTTGAAGTGAAGGAGGCAGGGCCACATAAAGTTGCCGATTTGGCAGCCAAGGTTCAGGGCGGTGGTAGCAGCGTGTTAAACAAATACACCGATTTTATTCTGAGCAGCAACTCGGCTGAGGCAAAAAAGAACAGACTCAGCGCTACCGGGGCCGTTCACCGGGGATTGGAAGATATTAAGGTTTACCTGCCAGAGAATCAATACTCAGGTGTGTTCAGTCAGAAGGCAATTATCAACTGGAGCGCAGAAAAAGGAGGGGCTCCCTATGTTGTCACATTTAAGAATATGTTTGACGATGAGTTGATGAAGGTTGAGACGCCAGAGACTTCTGTTGAGGTAAACCTTGCTGATCCTAAGTTTGCCAATGAGTCAGCTATCCTTATCGAAGTAAAATCAAAGGCTGATCCTAAGGTGAAGTCTGAGCAACACCTTATCAAGAAACTATCAGCTGCTGAGAAAGAGAAGGTAACAAAGGCACTTGGTGAGATTCAGGGTCAGGTAACCGAAGAAACTGCATTGAATAAGTTTATAATGGCTGGTTTCTACGAAGAGAATAAACTTTACATTGATGCAATTACTGCGTATGAGGAAGCAATTAAGATGGCTCCGGACGTAACTACTTACAAGGATGCATACGATGAATTCTTGTTGCGAAATAAGCTCAAAACGCAAGAGTAAAAAATAAGGCGAAAGCCAACTCAAACCCCATCTGGAATAACCCGGATGGGGTTTTCTTTTTCTAATACGTCAAATATTCGCGCTTGTCTGGCTTGATTAATATCCTAATTTTGTGTTCCACCTAAGTCAAATAGTATGAGCGTACTCGTTAACAAGAACTCAAGAATTATCGTGCAAGGTTTCACCGGATCGGAAGGCACTTTCCATGCCGGTCAGATGATAGAGTACGGCACTAATGTGGTGGGTGGAGTAACACCTGGCAAGGGAGGTCAGGAGCACCTCGGCAGGCCCGTGTTCAATACCGTTAAGGAGGCAGTTGAAAAGACTGGTGCTGATGTCTCGATTATTTTCGTGCCACCAGCGTTTGCCGCGGATTCTATTTTAGAAGCAGCAGAAGCTGGCATCAAAGTAATCGTGGCTATCACGGAGGGTATCCCAGTGAAGGACATGATGAATGTGAAAAAGTACGTGAAAGAGAAGGGCGTCACGTTGGTTGGTCCTAACTGCCCTGGAGTGATTACCCCAGGCGAAGCTAAGGTGGGTATCATGCCTGGTTTTGTTTTCAAGAAGGGTAGAGTGGGTGTCGTGTCAAAATCCGGAACACTAACGTACGAGGCCGCTGATCAGATTGTAAAAGCAGGTCTGGGAATTTCTACAGCTATAGGAATCGGAGGTGATCCAATCATTGGAACGCCAACCAAGGATGCAGTTGAAATGTTGATGAATGACCCCGAGACTGATGGTGTGGTGATGATCGGTGAGATTGGGGGTAATTATGAAGCCGTGGCTGCAAGATGGGTTCGCGACAGCGGAATCAAGAAGCCAGTTGTTGGATTCATCGCAGGGCAGACTGCACCTCCTGGTAGAAGAATGGGGCACGCAGGTGCGATCATCGGTGGTGCCGAAGATACCGCGGCAGCCAAAATGAAAATCATGAAGGAGTGCGGCATCCACGTGGTGGACTCACCGGCAATGATTGGCGAGACCATAGCCAAAGCTTTGGGTAAATAATCCTATAATAAATCGTTGGCCAAATTAGCCAGCTCAGATCTTTCCCCTTTCTCAAGTGTAATGTGAGCGTACAGCTCGTGATCCTTTAGCCTGTCAATCAGGTTTGATAGTCCATTACTTTGCGAATCGAGATAAGGTGTATCGATTTGATAGATATCACCTGTGAAAATAATCTTTGTGTTTTCACCAGCGCGAGTGATGATTGTTTTCACCTCGTGAGGAGTAAGGTTTTGTGCTTCGTCCACGATAAAGCAGATGTTCGAAAGACTTCGCCCCCGGATGTAGGCGAGGGGTGTGATCACAAGCTTTTCGAGATTGATCATTTCAGAAATCTTGCTATACTCCTTGTCACTCTCACCATATTGGTTCTGAATAAACTTGAGGTTGTCCCATAACGGCTCCATGTAGGGGTTGATCTTCGACTTAATATCTCCCGGTAAAAAGCCGATATCCTTGTTGCTAAGCGGCACAATAGGACGAGCCAGATAAATCTGTTTGAATTCTCTTTTTTGTTCCAACGCAGCCGCCAGGGCAATTAATGTTTTTCCTGTACCCGCAACCCCTTGTATAGATACAAGCCTCACCTCTGGTTTCAATACCGCGTGAATGGCAAACGCCTGTTCTGCATTTCGAGGTTTGATGCCGTAGGCATTCCTCTTTTCCACGTGCTCAATCATTCCATTGGCAGAATTGAAAAATGCCAGCACAGACTTCTTCCCACTCTTTAGAATGTAGTAGTGGTTTTTCATCGGCACGTTTTTCCCCAATACATCTTCTGGCGGACAGTATCCTTTGTCGTATAGGAAATTGATCATATCCGGATCAACATCTTCGACCACTGTTTTGCCAGTATAGAGAGAGCTTATGTTTTGGACTTTGCCTGTGGTGTAGTCCTCAGCTTGTAATCCAAGGGCCTTGGCCTTTAGTCGCAGATTGACATCCTTGGAAACAAGAATTATTTTTTTGTCCTTTTGCTCCTTTTGAAGCAGAAGAGCTGAATTCAAAATGCGATGATCAGCCTTGTCTTCATTAAATACTTTATTGGCGTCAATAGTACCGTTGGATCCTGTGTCCATCAATACTTTAAATTTGCCCTTGCCTTTGCCATTGAGCGGATTCCAGTTGTGGAGCATCTGACCTTTGGCCAGTTTGTCAATCAACCGGATAAATTCCCGGGCTTCGAAATTTTTGGTGTCGTTTCCTTTTTTGAAGTTGTCGAGTTCCTCTAATACCGTAATCGGAATTCCGATATCATGTTCGTCAAAGTTGAGGATGCTGTTGTGTTCGTAAATAATGACAGAGGTATCAAGGATAAAGATTTTGTTGTCTTTTTTGCTTTTTGCCATGCTAAAAAGTTAGGTCCCAGCCAAAAAAATAGCGAAGACACGTCTCTTACAATGGTCTTAAAAAATGCCTTGTAAGTATGAAACGTACCTTCGCAAATTCAAATCGTTAGCTAAATCTAATAAAAGGGGTTGATAAAAAGCAATGACCTCTGGTTATTCTTTGGTGAATTAGTTCATCATCCCTCCCAGCGAATTGTCATCCTCGTCTTCGTCCTCATCCACCTCATCTGATGGCAAGGAGAACATGCCACTGAGAAGATCTTTGAATTGAAGCCCCCTCACAAGATTATTCTTACTTAGCTGACTGTATTCGGCCAGGCCGTGCAGCGCAAATTCCATCAGCAGCAACTTACTGGCACTGTCTTGATTCTTGTGTAAGTCGTTTATGAGTTCTTTCAATCCCGGTACGCTCTCCAATGACTTTTTGTAGTCCGAATTTTTCATGTCGTGGAGGAGATCAAGTGTGTGACCCTCTCCAAACCACTCTGTTATTTTTCGATATGGACTCTTTTCTTTTTGCTTTCGGAATTTGTCGGGGTCCGGAAAGAAGCTAATGAATTGGGAGCGTATTGCTTTTCCAATAAGATTCTGCGCTACAATTCCTGGACCTTCCTGTTCTCCTTCATATACCAATTCTACCTTACCAGTAATGGATGGAATGACTCCGATAAAATCCAGCAGTCGGATGTTTGTTTCTTTGTCGCCATTGATGATCGATCGCCTCTCAGCAGCAGCCACCAAATTTTCATAAGCAGAGATAGTTAGGCGGGCTGACACTCCACTTTTCGCATCCACAAATTCACTCTTCCTTGCTTCTATAGCAATTTGCTCTACAAGGTCTTTAATGATCTCAGTAGATGAAACGAGTGATCTTTGTTCGTCTTTAATGCGTGCTTCCTGTTGGGTGATCTTCTTTCCAATCTCAATCGTTTTGGGATAATGAGTGATGATCTGACTATCAATTCTATCTTTCAAAGGTGTAACGATACTTCCCCTGTTGGTATAATCTTCGGGATTGGCAGTAAATACAAACTGAATTTCTAAAGGAAGCCTCAACTTAAATCCACGAATTTGAATATCACCCTCCTGCAGGATGTTGAACAATGCAACCTGAATTCTGGCCTGGAGGTCTGGAAGTTCGTTGATTACGAATATGCAACGATGACTTCGTGGAATGAGACCGAAATGAATCACACGTTCGTCAGAGTAAGGCAATTTCAAGGACGCTGCTTTAATAGGATCTACATCGCCTATCAAATCAGCAATCGTGACATCCGGAGTCGCAAGTTTTTCGGTATAGCGTTCATCCCGATGCAGCCATGTGATGGGTGTATTGTCGCCATGCTCTTCAATTTTGTCACGACCGTATCTTGAGATGGGATCAAACGGATCATCATTTAAATCCGAGCCCTCGATTACGGGAATGTATTCGTCCAATAGTGACGTCATTAGCCTGGCGATTCGGGTTTTAGCCTGACCACGCAAGCCCAAAAGGTTGATATCGTGCCCGGCAAGAATTGCCCTTTCTATATCTGGGATTACAGTTTCTTCATATCCCCAGATTCCTTCAAAAACATTTCTACCTGATTTAAGGGCATCAATGAGGTTATCACGTAGTTCATCCTTTATCGATTTGGTCCGATAACCTGACTCCTTGAGTTCACCTAGCGTCTTTATTTTTTGCTGCGTCATTAATATTCTTCTATAAATTTTTTCGTCTGTTCTTTTTAAAGTCTTCAAATACGAGATTACCTAGCCCTTTAAGACTGCTGTAATACGCATTTCCATTGTTTGCCTTGGTAAACTCCCTCACGAAGGCTTTCAGGTAGGGGTCGGTGGCAATCATAAAAGTAGTCACCGGAATTTTGATTTTTCGAAGTTGACCAGCCAGGTTAAGGGTTTGTTTCAGAATTTTTGGATCAAGTCCAAAGCTATTCTTGTAGTAACGAATACCCTGCTTAATGCAAGTGGGCTTGCCATCTGTGATCATGAAGATTTGCTTGTTGGAATTCTTGCGTCTCCGCAGAATATCCATGGCAAGTTCCAGCCCTGCCACTGTGTTGGTGTGGTAAGGTCCAACCTCGAGATAGGGAAGGTCCTTGATTTCGATCTGCCAGGCGTCATTACCGAAAACAAGAATGTCTAAAGTGTCCTTTGGGTATTTTTTAGTAATTAACTCAGCCAATGCCATTGCTACCTTCTTGGCCGGTGTGATCCTATCTTCACCATAGAGAATCATGGAGTGGGAGATATCAATCATCAGCACTGTGGAAGTTTGGGTCTTGAACTCGCTCTCCATCACTTCAAGATCATCTTCGGTCATCAGGAAGTTATCCAGCCCGTGATTGATCTGCGCGTTTTTCAACGAGTCCGTAACTGAAATTTGTTCAAGGGTATCCCCAAATTCATAGTCTCGCCTGTCTGTTGTAGGTTCATCGCCCCGACCGCTATGATGTGTTTTGTGTTCACCGCCTTTCGACTTTTTAAGCTTTCCAAAAATCTCCTCCAGTGCTGACTTCCTTAAACTTTGTTCACTTTTAGCATTTAGCTTAAAATTGCCATCCGGGCCCTCTTCACTGATGTATCCTTTATTCTTAAGGTCGTCAATAAAGTCACCCATGCCATAGTTGTCATTGGTCAGCTTGTATTGACGGTCGACTTCGGTTAACCATTGTAATGCCTCGCTTACATTTCCCGAGGTGATAAGAACCAATTGCATGAAAATTTTCAGCAATTTTTCAAAGTCGCTCTTTTCGCTGTCGGGTGGTGGTGTGTATTTAGAGAATCTGTAACCCAGCATTTGGGATGGTTGTCATTATTACTCCAATTTAAACCAATATTTGCGGCTTTATGTTCAGCTCATCATTTGTTTTGTTCATTCTTGCCAAATGTGGCAAGCGATTGAAACTCGCATAAGGATTGGCATTTTTTCGGTCAGATGGATTTTGGTGGCCGTATTTTTTTGATGCCTTGATAGCGTAGGTCGATGCTCTCTACGCTTTCCTCGAAAAGAAATTTGGTAACCTTAAGATTGCGTGGTCAATGTATCGCTCTGCACTCTTGACTTGCCGTTGTTCATCGTGCCGTATATGTAGTCCCAAAGTGGAGAAGACACACCATACACTCCAACACCATCTTTGTAGTGATGAATGCTATGATTGATCCAAAGGTATTTAAGAAAGTTTTTTGGTGGTTGATAAGCATGAACCATATAGTGGATCGCAAGGTATAGTGCATAGCCTACCAAAAAACCAGGCAGAAATGAGAATACAAGGTCACCCAAGACTAGCCGAAATAGAAACAGCAGGATAGTTGAGATGGTAATGCTCAACAACGGAGGCATTGCCAGTCTCTCTTTGTCCTTGGGGAACTCATGATGTACACCATGCATAGTGTATTGCAGTTTTGCGCGAAACTGCGTGTACGTTTCCATGTGGAACAGGTAGCGATGAACTAAGTATTCCACCCATGTGAAGGCAAGTAACCCAATGAAAAACATAAACAGTGACAAGCCGAGTGAAAGAGAGGTGTGTGTGACGTTCCAATAAAGCAACCCGGAAGAATAGGTAAAGAAAACGATAAGGGGAATCGAAATATGCGTTCGGGAAAGTCTTTCGAGTATTGGATTTGTAAATAGCTGCTTGCTCCCTTTATTCTGTGGTTTTATCTCACGTTTCATAGCTCACGGAATTCAACTTCAAGTTAATCAAGGTCCAGAAAAATTTCTATGTGCCAACTACAGACTTACGTTCAGTGATGTTTTTTCCATCACCTTGTGGTAATAATTTTCATACAAGGGTAATATTTTAGAGATATCGAATTCTTTTGCCCGTTTCAATGCATTTGCTTTAAATGCCGGTAGATTATCCTTATCAAGTACATGCAGTGCATTCCTGGTCATCGCTTCTACATCTCCCACTGGGCTTAAATATCCCGTTACACCATTGATGTTCAGCTCCGGGATTCCACCTGCGTTTGAGGAAATGACGGGCACTTCGCAAGCCATGGCCTCTAGAGCAGCCAGTCCAAAGCTTTCTTTTTCTGAAGGCATTAAAAACAAATCGGCCACTGACAACACTTCTTCAATGGCTTCTAACTTTCCTAAGAATCTTATATCATCGCATATGCCCAACTCCCGGCATTGTGCTTCTGCGGCTGACCTCTCCGGGCCATCTCCAATCATTAGCAACTTGGCTGGGATTTCTTTTCTGATGTTTTCAAAAACATGGATGACGTCACTAATTCGTTTTACCTTCCTGAAGTTGGAAATGTGAAC
>DAORAG010000035.1:0-13132 GCA_035344095.1 Cyclobacteriaceae bacterium
ATAGAATAGAAGTTTCCTAAACTTTTGATACAGGTTCGATTCCTGTCGGGGCTACTTATCCTTCTTTAATCTCTGGCTTTCAGCCACTTACAATAGAGTTGGTTTATTTTTTGTAAAACCTCCACGAGGTCTTAAAGTTCTTTTTCAATGGTTGATCTGTAAGGATCGCGCGTACCATTTCTACCGGCATACTGTTTTCATGCATCACCGCGTCATGAAATTGCTTCATTGTCATTTTGCCGCTATCCACCAGCTCTTTGCGAAGAGCATAGAACTGAAGTCCGCCAGTCATGTACGCCAATTGATATAAAGGTCCGTAATGGGTGGTGAAAGACCTGCGCACTTCGCCCTCAGCATTGGCTCGTTCAAAGCCCACCCGATCAACCAGGAAATCGATACACTGCTGTGGCGTCCATTTGCCAAGGTGATAGTTCAAGGAGAAAATAATTCTCGCGCAACGATGCATTCTCCAAAACAACATTCCGATCCGGTCCTCCGGTGAGCGCGGAAAATTCATGTCCCACAGCGTGAGTTCCATGTAGAGTGCCCAACCTTCAGTCCAGAATGGCGTGCGGAAATTTCGGTAAGACTTGTATCGATTGTTCATGAAACGCTGAAGGTGGTGACCAGCTATGATTTCGTGGTGAACAGTAGCTCTTGAAAAATGTGGGTTATTACCTCTCATACTCATGAGCTTGTCCTCGTGCGACATCGCGTTTGTTGGATAGGAGATGCTAAAAGTTTCGCCACCAGTAAAAAATGGATTGATCAATTGTCGCTCAGGAGTCATCATGATCATTCGCCAACTTTCTTCAGCAATTGGCGGAATGGTGATCATGTCATTTTCTTTCAGGAAAGCAAGTGATTGATTGTAGAGGTCCATCATCGCATCGGGTTGTTTCCCGGCTGGCACATAAGATTGTTTTACTTTTTCTTGTGCCTTCTGCCAATCGTTTCCGAAGCCCATCTCTTTGGTTGCCTTTAACAATTCTGCATCACACCACGCGAATTCTTTGTTCGCAATCTCAATCAGTTCTTCAGGAGTGTAGGGGATCATCTCGTATTGAAGCAATCGCACCAGTTCGTCTCTGCCAATCGGAAAACCAATAATTCCGCTACCATCGTCTTTGGGTAAGGTGGCCTGATCAATTTTTTTACTTACAAGGTCAGCATACTTGGAAAGTGTAGAGTCGAGCTTTTTTATCGGTTCAGCCGCCCACCAGGTGAACTCAGGATCATACCCATTGTAAAATTCATATACACTTCTTAGTGCTTTTTGCTGGCCTAAGACCGTTTCCTTCGCGCGCGCTGCCAATGCACGGCTCACGTTGGGCTGCTTGTCAAGAGAGAGGATGGCTTGTTGCAATTGCTTGTCAATATCATTGAGCTGCTCTGCTATTTCGCTTGCGTTCAGTTGGTGACCCCTTCGTCTTTGCTTTTCAAGTTCATAGATGGGATTTCCCACACTTGTGAGTTTACTTACTTGATTGCATTCCCTTTCCTCAATGGCGAGTTGGAACAACTTATTGTCGATGTCTCTTTTAAAAAGGAGATAGTCCACTTTACCTCCAGTTGAGAAATTATCGAACGGAAGCTTGTCCAGTTGAGTGAGGTAATCGTTGTATAGATTCTTTAGCCTGTCTCTCCTTTCAGCTGAGTTTGGGATTACATAGAATCGCTCCAGGCTTCCCACGTCTTCAGCAAAGTGAACCATAAGATTATTGACTTCACTGGTTTGTAACAGCAGATCATTTTGTGCCTTGCTACTAAAGCCGATAGACACAACGGCAATCAGGGTTGTGAAGGAGCGGAAGCGAATACTCATCATCAGGATTTTTACAACTATTAAATATAGGACTCACTTATGTCGGTCGTGAGCCTTTTGCATAAGCATAGTCGCGGTTACAGAATAGTTGAGGTCGCCTGGCCAGCACCATTTGCCTTCCAGAAGGAAAGTGGTAACCAACCCTTTATCGCCCTAAATGACAATTAGTCGTTTTCAGGGTCTGTAGGTGGCATGTTGCTGCTCAAAAGCATCATTAAGTGCGAATTTATGGGTGGCTATGAAATCATCTAAACTCCCTGTCGGTTGCGCTGTCGTGTTTGTGATGCTTGTATCGTCTCTTACTTATGGGCAAAATGAGCGGGGCGGAAAACCAAAATATCATCCAAAACCTGAGCCGGACTGCGAAGCCCTTGATTTCAAAACTGAGGTTGTAAGTGTGGAGGCTCTTGAGGGCGGGTGTGTCAGATATCAATACAAGGTAAAAACTGATGGTACCTGCCGGTATGATTTGTCCCATTATACTGTTGCCATTCCATGCGGCACAGTTCAGCATATTACTAACTCAAGAAATTGGAAACAGACGATTGGAAAAGATCCGACCACGGGATTAGTTGGATTTAAGATTGATGATGTTCCTTATTTCGGAAAGTCAAAGGGTGATTATTTCACTGTAAGTTTTGTCGTGTGTGGTGAAGGTTGTAATGAGGGACCAACGGAGGTTGCCTACAAAGCCGGACAATGTGTTGTATATGAGACGCTAACTTACCCGGATGATGATTCGGGTGATGGAGACGATGATGATGACGATGGTGGAGGAGATGACGGAGGGGGAGATGATGGCGGTGGCAACGATGGAGGAGGTGATAACGGAGGAGGTGATAATGGCGGTGGAGGTGATGACACAAGCACTTGTTCCACATTGCTGGCGACTCTATTGTCAAATCAGGTATCATGCAAGGGTTTGGCCAATGGCTCGATGTCGGTACAAGTTGAAGATGGGACCGCGCCTATCACTTACCGATGGAGCAATGGATCAACGGAGTCATCAATATCTAATTTAACGCCAGGTACCTATGGTGTCACGCTCACTGATGCTGATGGAAATGTCTTGACGCTTTCATCGGAGATTTCTGAACCGGAAGCAGTCACAATCGCAGAATCAATCACTCAACCCTCATGTAGCACATCAGGTAACGGATCTATCTCTCTTTCTGTTAGCGGAGGCACAGCGCCATATACATTTGCGTGGACCAATGGAGCAACTACGCAGAATATTACAAATCTTAATGCCGGCACATTTCAGGTTTATGTAACTGACGCGGCTGGATGTCTCTCTCAAAGAACTTTTTCGCTGGCAGCAACTTCTCAATTGCTCTTGAGTGGTGTCCCCACGTCAACTTCCTGTGGGCAATCAACGGGCTCCATCAACCTCACAGTGTCAGGTGGTCAGGCCCCTTATTCCTATTCATGGAATAATGGATCTACCAGTGAAGACATACAGAATTTGCCGACAGGCTCTTACCGGGTAATTGTAACTGACGCTGGTGGATGCCAAAGCATCGGTAATTATTTTGTTCAAGAGACTACAGACCTTCGGGTTACTTTTCAAGTTGTCAGGTCGAACTGCTTTAACGATCCCGTTGGCGCAATTGATCTGACTGTAACGGGTGGAGTGGCACCTTACTCGTACAGTTGGCAGCACGGACCTACATCACAGGATGTCTCTGGCTTAATATCAGGTATCTATCGTGTAACTGTAACGGATAACGCGGGTTGTTCGCAATTGTCTACCATCCTGGTGCAAAGAGAGACGCTGCAAGTGACTGCGCAGGTAGTGCAACCAACGTGTTCGGGTGAAACAGATGGTAGTGTAGTCTTGAACCCGATTTCAGGAACGGGACCTTACACCTATGCGTGGTCGAACGGTAGTGCTGAAAAGTCAATATCAAATATTGGTGCCGGAAACTACACGGTGACAGTAACCGATGCGAGTGGTTGCAGTGTTACTTTGTCTTACACACTCACCTCTCCGACTGCTATTGCGATTACGACTCACACAGGTAGTTCACTTTGTGGGCAGGAAGGTTCCTTTTCTGCAGGAGTTACTGTAACGGGAGGTAGCCCGCCCTATCAGTACCTTTGGTCAAACGGCCAGACAGCGGCAAATCTTTTGAATCTTAACTCGGGCGAGTATGAAGTCACGGTTACTGACGCCAAAGGATGTACAGCATCTGAAACAATTACAATCTTGTCGTCCGATTTTGAGTTCGAATGCATAATTGAGGCGCCTGTTCAACCGGCATGTCAGTCGTTTGGAAATACTATTAGTTCAACCGTACAGGATGCTGACTCGTATATTTGGTCGGTGACAAGCGATGATGATAGTTGGAAGATAACATCGGGCCAATCGACTTCATCTGCGATTTTCACTGCGGGTAATAGTGGAACGCAAGCCACCTTCACTTTGACAACCACAAAAGGAGGATGTACTAAAACTTGCGATTATATATTGACCAATGGTTGCGAGGTGAAGGACAACACGGGTGGAGGTTCTCCGGGCACTGATGATCCTTGTGCGACACAGAGTGAACCTCCGGAAAATCCGTCTGAGCCAGTGGAAGACGAGCCTGTGCCAGATAAGGATGATGAGAGTTCTGCTCCAGTTATTTGTGCCTATCCGAATCCCTTTGAATCGGAACTCAGATTTGAGTGGACTGCGAAGCATGACGACTATGCGTGGCTTGATATTTTTGACCAACATGGCCGCCTGGTAAAGCGTCTTTACGATGGCGAAGTGAAAAAGGGGCACAAATACTCAGCGCAATGGGAAGATAGAAATTCCGGCAACTGCATTATGTTCTATCGCTACTCATCTTCTCATGAAACGATGAGAGGAAAGCTGATGAAGCGGGGACGATAGGAATTAGATTCCCATTGAGTCATAGACAACTACCCTTTCCCAAAGATGACCATAGTCATTCACGAACTTAACGTGTATCGGATCTGTCTGATACGCGTTTTGGTTTTCGATGCTATTAAAGAAAATCAGTTCTGACACGTCATAGCTGTCATCGATCACATCGCGTTTTTCTGTGGCTGCAGGTGTACCGATGTGCAGGGACTTTACGGTTTTGATGGCCTTCAATGTTTTAAGCCCTTCAATTAGTTTGTTTCGATCCGCGTCTGCTCCAGAATTCTTTAGCCAAAAGAAAACGTGATGCACTAGTTCTTTACCTGGTGCCAGTATTTGAGATGAGTGAGTGGTGGTGACTGCGCCTAAGGCAGCCATCGAAGTCTTACTTATAAATTCACGCCTTGTTTTCATATGACTAAGATAGCATTTGGAATAATCTAATGACACTTGAGAAATGAACAATGGTAATCAATTGAGCGTTTGTTTATCTTGGGCGATAATTCTATTAACTATGAGGAATCTTCTAGTGAGTTGCTTTGGGTTGATCATGTTTTGTTGTGCGCCTGTTGATAAGCCGTCACAACAAACGATTGAAACGGTTTCATTTCCTGAACGAGCCAAGGACATGACGATTTATGAAGTTAATATTCGTCAGTACACTCCCGAGGGTACCTTTAATGCGTTTGCCGAAAAACTTCCCCGATTAAAAGAACTTGGCGTTGATATGCTCTGGATTATGCCGATTCAGGCAATCGGAGAAAAAAACAGAAAAGGATCACTTGGAAGTTATTATTCCATCCGTGATTATAAAGCAACAAACCCTGAATTTGGCACATTGGAGGATTTTAAAGCCTTGGTCAATAAGGCTCATGAACTTGGATTCGTGGTAATTCTTGACTGGGTGCCAAATCATAGTGCGTGGGATAACGCCTGGGTGACAGAACATCCGGAATATTATATGACTGACAGCGCTGCACAATTTGTGAATAGCAAATTGAAAATGGGCGAAGGTTACTACAAAAAGAAAGGAATTGGCGATCTCGTCTATGAGGCTGATTGGGACGACATTGCTTTGCTCAATCTTTACAATCCTGGGACGCGGGCAGCGATGATAGATGCAATGAAGTATTGGGTGACTGAGGCAGACATTGATGGATTCAGAGCAGATCATCCAACAGAGGAGATACCGATGTTCTTTTGGGAAGAGGCTACAAAAGAAATCAACCCAATCAAGGATCTTTTTTGGCTTGCAGAACGTGACGAGGCTCGTGTTCATCTGACATTCCATGCCAGCTATGAATGGGGACTGCTTTCGCTGACTGAACACATTGCGGAAGGGAAGGCGAAGGCGGACGACCTACACGATCACATTCTATATGACATGGCGCTATACGGACGCAGGCCATTTAGATTGAATATGATCACCAATCACGATCGAAATGCGTGGGAGGGAACGGTTTTTGAAAGATATGGTGATGGTGCAAAAGCGATGGCCGTATTTTCGTTTGTGTCGTATGGAATGCCAGTGTTGTATAGCGGACAGGAAGCGGGTATGAACAAGCGCCTGAAATTTTTTGAAAAGGATGCCATCGACTGGTCTGATCCAGATGATTATTTCTCTTTTTATCAAAAATTAAATCAGATCAAATCTGAGAACAAAGCATTGTGGGCAGGAGAGTTTGGAGGTGTACCACAAAAAATAGAAGATGGAAATGAAAATGTGTTTTCATCGGTGCGCAGTAAGGATGGTAACAGGGTGATAGCGATTATCAATATGTCCGGGCAAGAACAACAAATTCAACTGGGCAACCAGAAAGGAAAATTCACGGAAGCTTTTTCAAATCAACCTGTCGAAATCACATCAATACAAAAACTTGGTCCCTGGCAATACTATATTTTAATAGGGAACTGATGAGCGGATTTTCATGAAAGGATTTTTTCGCGACTAAAGCTAACTTTAAACGTTGATCCCTTCTCTATCTGGCTCTCCACGGTAAGTGAGCCGCCATTGAATTCAGCCATCTCTTTGCAAAGATAAATGCCAAGACCTGTTCCCTTTTCACCCAAGGTGCCCGGTGTGGTGTAGGTGTCACTGGGCGACAGCAATTTTTGGATTTGTGAGCTGGTCATTCCGATCCCATCGTCTGAAACACAAATATCAAAAGAGGCTTCATTGACAGCAGTGTGAATGCTTACGTTGCCCCCAGCTGGGGTGTATTTAATTGCGTTGTGAATCAAATTGCGGAGAATGAGTTCTAATTGATTGCAATCACACTGAAATGACAGGGAGCGGGCTACGTTGTTTTCTACAGTAATATTCTTTTCATCGGCTACTACCTGAAACAGTTCTTTCGTTTTGCCGACAAGATCATGAAGGTTGCAGGTGTCGACATTCTGCGTCCACCCCTGAAGTTGTGATTTTGACCAATGCAAAATATTTTCCAGTGTTTCGTTGATACCGATCACCTGGCGATTGAGTTTAGGGGCAATCATCCTAAATTCCTCTGGTGACACTTCGTTTTTTGACACCATGCTCAGCAAGCTCTTCAGGCTGGTGACAGGACTCCTTAGATCGTGGCCAACGATAGAAAAAAGTTTGTCTTTGGTGTTGTTCACCGCAACTAACTCGGCATTTTGTTTTGCGATCTCTTCATTTTTTTCTTCAAGGAGTTGATTTGCAATTTTTCGAGTGCGCGCATTACGGGACACGAGGAGGTAGACAGCAATCGAAAAAATAATACTCACGCCAAAAAGAATTGTAAACACAAGTTTTCCCGTGCGTTCTTGCTCATTGGCAAGCTGCAATTCCGCAATCTGCGACTTTTGCCGCGCGTCTTGAAAAGCTTTTTCGGCCATGATCGCTCTTTGCGCAGTGTGTTGATTGAAAAGAGAATCTCTTAATTGATTGTGGGCGATCAGGTTTTCGTAGGCTTTTCCATGGTTGCCTATTTTGGCGTAAGCAGATGCCAGACCTTTGTACGCGTTTTTTATCACTTCACGTACAGCCAGTGGCTTGCTTTGATCCATTGCCAAAGAATAAAATTCAATCGCTTTATTCGGGTCGTTTCGATCCAGATAGATGTCTCCCTTGATTGAGTTATTATAAGAAATTACAGTTAGGTCGTTGGCCAGGGCGGCAGCCTCGTTCGATAAATCCAAATAGATCAGGGCAGAGTCAAGTTTTTTCAGTTGCTTATAGATCAATGCTTTGGAGTTCAGGTTATAGCCCAGAAACTGGTGGTGGCTTATTTCCCTGGAGATCATTATTCCTTCATCCGCAAGGTCATTGGCTCTATCCAACTCAAGGCTGGTCATGGCATAAATCCATGACAAACTTCCGCATGTGGCTGCCACATTTACGCGGTCATTTAGTTTCGAATAGATATCGTAGGCTTTGAGTTGATATTCTTCAGCCACATCATATCTTTCCAGGCCGGCATTGTTAATGTTGCCCAGCACCCTGTAAGCATTAGCCAACATCATTGAGTCATTCATTTCGATGGCAATCTTCACTACCTCGCTGCTGATCTCTGCTGCGTCAGCATAGTTGCTTTGCCTGAACTCATAGTCACTTATCCTGTTCAGGGCAAGTGCTTCACCTTTTTTGTATCCGATCTCTTTGGAGAGTTTTAGCGCTTCATTAGCATATTCCTTTGCCAGCCTGGGCTTGTAGGCCAGATATTTGTTCGACAGATCACACAGCAGATTAATCCGTTCGGTGCCACTGATGCTGCCACGCAGAGTTGATTCCAGACTATCCAGCGACTGGCTGTATCCTAAAGAAAATGTTAAAATGAAAAAAAGGTTAGTTGCCCAAACGCGAATCATGAATTGCAAATCAGTGTGCCAACATGCCCTGTTCGCTGAATAAAAAAAGAACATGCTTACGAAGTGATGTGAGGAAATTTACAATACTTTAAATGGGAAATCAAGCTTGCAAACTGTTGCCTATCTGTTATTTTAGTGTAATTCTACAAACTTTAACAATGGCAAAAAAACTTGTAAAAGGAGAAAAGAAACTGTTCGGTGTGTGCAGCGGGCTGGCTAACTATTTTGATGTTGACCCCACAATCATGCGCGTGCTTTTCATTGTGGCGGTGCTTGGATTTGGATCTGGGATCCTGATCTATTTGATACTAGCTGTGGTAATGCCGGATAAATAAAAATGTCTGGCGCCCACCGGCACCAGACTTCCAGGCAACTAGTAAAAAAACTGTTCGCTTACTATTTTCCCGTCCTTCACTTTATAAAGGGCGATCTCGTCCATTTTCATTCTCCCTCTACCTTTGAAAGTGGCATCAAATCCCATCACACAAGTGAAATAATCTCCTGCGACCTGGGGTTCATTGCAATATCCACTGTGCATTGCTTCAATGGTGGCTTCCCATTCCTTGCCCTTTTGCCTGATGGCATCCATGCCCGTCACAGTTTTGAGCCCTTCAGACTGTTGCGGCTCGATACTCTTTGCGTTCTCGTGGTAAATCTCGTCCTGGATGGCATTCCAGTTGCCCTGCTGAGCTAATTCATAAAATCTCTTTGCGATTTCTTTGGTTGTCATAATTGATACAAGTTTTGTTGACTACAAAACAAACCTCCATCATGACAACCTTATGTCAGCAGAGAATTAACTAATTGCTAAATCCTCGTTACAGCTTGTACCCTTCCCGGTAGCTTCGCTTTACGAATTGATTGGCCGGATCGAAATTGGTAATCTTCATATTGGGACCATCCCACAACAATTTCACGTACCTGCCTGGATAATTATACTGACCGGGTTTCCCATCGGGCTTCGGTTCGCGGATGTCATAGCTTCTGATAGCCAGGTTGCCCATGAGTATAATTTCAGTTAGCGGTCCAGCGAGACTGAAGTCTGAACTCAGTTCTGTTTTACCATACCCTGCTATACAGCCATCGACCCATTGCAAGTAGTGACCAGGCTCATCACCCTGAGGCACTCTGGCGATTGTTTGAGGAACATTGGTTTCAGCAGTTCGGGAAGTTGGCAACAGTTGGGGGTTCCTGCCATAAGTACCGCACATCATTTTGCCTTTGGTTCCGATCAACAACACACCATTTCCTCCATCACCAAATACTTCATTGGGACCAAGTTCGGCAGGTCGTTCTGGCTGGATACCACCATCCATCCAGTGTAATTTGATTTCAGGCTTTCCGTTACCGGCCGGAAATGTCATGATCGCGTGCGAAGAAGGAGGGCAACTCTCTGGAAAATATCCTCTTTTGAATTCATCAACATACACACTACCCACACTGCATTCCACGGCATTGGGATAGGACAGACCCAGTACCCGGAACGGAGCTTCGATCAGGTGGCAGGCCATGTCGCCCAATGCGCCAGTGCCATAGTCCCACCAGCCACGCCAGTTGAAGGGTACAAGTTTATCTATGTAATCTTTTTTCGGAGCAGTTCCCAGCCAAAGATCCCAGTCCAGCTCCTTGGGTATTTCAGCCTTCTTGTCTGGCCAGGGGATGCCCTGAGGCCAAACCGGACGGTCTGTCCAACAGTAAACGGTGTGAACTTCTCCGATGATGCCAGCATCATACCATTCACGCATTTGCCGCACACCATCTCCCGAAGCGCCCTGGTTGCCCATCTGAGTGACGACTTTGTATTTCTTTGCTGCTTCCGTCAGCATTCTCGCTTCATAGATGTCGTGAGTAAGTGGTTTTTGTACGTATACATGTTTCCCTAGCTGCATGGCAGCCATAGCTTGCACAGCGTGCATATGATCAGGGGATGACACTGACACTGCATCGATGTGCTTGTGTTCAGCATCCAGCATCTTCCTATAGTCTTTGTAGTATTTTGCTTTTGGAAATGTTTCAACTGCCTTTGCCGCTCTGCGATCATCAACATCACAGAGAATTGAAATATTAGACTTGGGGCTTTTGGCGAAACTGGTGAGATCGCTGTACCCTTTACCACCAACTCCGATGCCTGCGATGTAAAGCGTATCACTTGGCGCAGTAAAACCCATACCGCCTAAAACGTGTCGAGGTAAAATGGTAAATGCGGCAGCTGCTACACCTGCAGACTGTAAAAATTTTCTTCTCGACACGGAGGTGTTTATTTCCTTTTGCTTTTGCTGTGACATAATGGGGAAAGAAATGATGCAAAGCCAATGTACCAAAATTGACAATTAAAGAAAACTGACGTTCGAAGCTGAGCTCGTCTGTTTTAAGAAATATTCCCTACCTTAAAGTGAGCAAAATCCATTCATCATGACCATTGGAAAAATTCAACCGTTTGCTTTGCTGCTGATCATATTTTCATGCGCTCCAAAACAGCAGGACCAACTTGAAACAAATCAGAATTTTAAGTACGAAGAATTCACGATTAAGCAACTTCAGGATGGGTACGCGAGTGGCAAGTTTTCGGTGGAGGAGGTTGTTCAATCCTATTTGGATCGTATAGCGGCCATTGACGACAGCGGGCCAGAGCTCAATTCAGTAATCCAGGTAAATCCGGAAGCAATCGAGATTGCAAAACAGCTTGACGATGAGCTAAAAAATGGCCGCAGCCGTGGATTGATGCATGGCGTTCCCGTTTTATTGAAAGACAATATTGATACCCACGACAAAATGGAAACCACGGCAGGATCGCGGGCATTGATGGGTTCGCATCCGCTGAAGGACAGTTATGTTGCCGCGAAATTAAGAGAGGCGGGTGCAGTCATCATAGGGAAGGCGAATCTGAGTGAGTGGGCAAATTTTCGTGGACAGATGTCATCGAGCGGCTGGAGTGGTGTGGGTGGGCAGACCAAGAATCCATATGACCTTTCACGCAATCCTTGCGGATCAAGTTCCGGATCGGGTGTAGCGGTATCGGCCAATCTGACGATGATTGCTATTGGAACTGAAACCAATGGATCAATAGTGTGTCCGTCCAACAACAATGGAATCGTAGGGATAAAGCCCACAGTTGGTCTGGTGAGCAGATCTGGAATTATTCCGATTTCATTTACACAGGACACTGCCGGCCCGATGGCCAGGTCGGTAGCTGATGCCGCGATTTGTTTGAATGCGCTCGTTGGCATTGACTCGGCTGACAGCAAAACGCTGGCACCTGATCGGAAGCAATCCAACGACTATACAACATTCCTGAATGCCGATGGGTTAAAGGGAAAGCGAATCGGGCTTTACAAAGCTCCCTATGGCAGGAACTTTAAAGTTGATGCCGTGATGGATGCAGCCGTTGAATACATCAAATCGCAAGGAGCTGAGGTGATTGAAATCCCTGAAATTGGCAGCAATGAGGTGGGGCAATATTCATTTGAAATTATGCTGTTTGAGTATAAAGATGGATTGAATAAATATTTTCAATCGCTTGGTCCGCAGGCACCTATCAAAAGTGTGGAGGATTTGATAGCGTTCAATAAAAATGACTCGATAGAACTAGAGCGATACAATCAAAAGTATCTTGAGATGGCGCAGGAAAAAGCGTCACTTGAATCGGAAGAATACAAAGACACTTTGATGAAAATGCTAAAAGGAATAAGGCAGGAAGGAATCGACAAAGTAATGGACGAAAATAAACTTGATGCTATAATGGCTCCGACAGGAGCTCCTGCATGGAAGACGGACAGAACCAATGGCGATTCGTTCCACATCTCAAGCTCATCGCCAGCCGCACGAGCCGGATATCCGAACATCACGGTGCCCATGGGTGAAATCGAAGGACTACCAGTTGGTATTTCGTTTTTTGGCAGAGCGTGGAGCGAGGGCATTCTTATTGAAATAGCATATGCCTATGAACAAGGAACCAAACACCGCATCGTTCCCATGTTTCTCAACTCAAATTATTGAGTTATGAAGATGTTCGGTATCATCTTTCTGATCGTTGGGATGTCCATTTTCTTTGCCGGTTTGGTCTGGTTTCAACTGGAATACGATCACATTATGGAGGGTGTTATTGAGGCGATGATTGGCCCTGCGGTTTTACTGTTTGTGGGATTTGTCTTCAGCTCAATTGGTGCGGCAGTATTTTACCATCACATCAGTCAACGAAAAAAGCGAGATTTGCTGATGCGCACTGGCCGGAAAATTCAGGCGCGTGTCACAGAGATTGTTTCTAACACAAGTATAACAGTCAACGGGAGGCACCCTTACATCGTGACGTGTGCAGCGAATGTATCAGGCAAAGACCTGACATTCCAGAGCGCAAATATTTTTGCCAGCGTGTTGCTAAACAAAGGTGATGAGCTTCCGGTGTACATTGATTTTCGGGACCCTGGAAAATATTGGGTGGAAGTACCAGAAACCGCAGTGAGAAAATAGCTCATGAAAAAGACATAACCTTTCCATCATCTTTTCGTATGGTAGAAAAACTGTATATAAAGATGAGAAAAATCGACATCCTAAACTTTATCACAGATTTTAGAAAGGCTCCAAACGATATCAAAACCCACGATCAG
>DAORAG010000036.1:0-13106 GCA_035344095.1 Cyclobacteriaceae bacterium
TCGATCTGTTTATGGCCGCCCGTGTCTAGGCGCAGCCCAACGACTTCAGATTCTCTTCAAGTAGTTTGATCTTTGCCTCAGCGTCAGCTTTTTTCTTTTTTTCGGAATCAACGACCTGAGGTGGAGCGCCAGCAACGAATTTCTCATTGCCAAGCTTTTTCATCACCGAGTTCAGAAAACCCCTGGTATACTCCAGCTCCTTTTGCAGCGATTCACATTCTGCCTCTACATCCATCCTTCCTTCAAGTGGCATGTAGAACTCAACGTTCTGCACGATAAAGGTGGCACCATTGCCAGGCTTTTCTTCAGTGAAAGTCAATTCTTTTACATTCGACAACTTCTGAATTACTGCCGAAAAAGTTGAAACCAATGATCTTCCATTTGGATTGACATATAGGTTGACGGCTTCTTTTGGAGAAATACCCTTGCTATTTCTTATGTTTCTGATTTGAGTTACTGCCTCGAAAGCAAGTGAGGCCTTGCTTACAATCGTGGTATCAAATTTTTTTGACCTCGGGTATTCTGCAATAATTATACAGTCCTTATCATCTCGGTGATCTAGCTCGTGCCAAAGTTCCTCGCTGATAAATGGCATGAACGGATGGAGCGTCTTTAAGATTGACTCAAAGAAATTGACGGTCCTATCATAAGTAGCCTTGTCGATCGGTTGGCCAAACGGGGGTTTCACAATTTCCAGATACCATGAGCAAAAGTCATCCCACACCATTTTATATGTGGTCATCAGCGCATCAGAAATTCTAAACTTACTGTAATGATCTTCCAATTCGCTCAGTGATTGATTAAGGCGAGCTTCGAACCATTCGATGGCCACAGCATTTTCTGTTGGCATTTCTTGATCACTGGTTTCCCAACCTTTCACTAGCCTGAAGGCATTCCAAATTTTGTTGGCGAAATTTCTGCCTTGCTCACAAAGCTTTTCATCAAATAACAAATCATTGCCTGCAGGTGAGCTAAATAACATTCCCGTACGCACGCCATCAGCACCGTACTTCGAGATGAGTTCCAATGGATCGGGCGAGTTACCTAGTGACTTGGACATCTTCCTCCCGAGCTTGTCACGCACTATGCCCGTTAGATAAACGTCTTCGAACGGGCGCTCGTCCATGTACTCATAGCCCGCGATAATCATTCGTGCTACCCAGAAGAACAAAATCTCAGGAGCTGTAACCAATACCTGCGTTGGGTAAAAGTAGTTCAGGTCTGCATTACCCTCACGTTTTACTTTTCCGTTTGCCTTGTCGTAATATTTGTCACTATAGCCGTGGAATACTTCGATTGGCCATAGCCATGACGATGCCCATGTATCCAAAACGTCCGGATCTTGTTTGAGATCTTCTGGTCGGATCGTTCTACCGGATTTTTTGCAAGCGAGTGATACGGCTTCATCCAAAGATTCGGCTACCACAAAATCATCGTCACCCTGACCATAGAAATATGCGGGAATTCGATGACCCCACCACAGCTGTCTTGATACACACCAATCGCGAACGTTTTCCATCCAATGCCGATAGGTATTTTTGAACTTTGCGGGATGAAGTTTGATTTCATCTTCTTCAACAGCTTTATAGGCCCGTCTGGAGATCTCCTTCATCTTCACAAACCACTGAAGTGAAAGCTTGGGTTCAACAACTGTATTGGTACGTTCCGACCGACCTATACGGGTTATGAACTCCTCTTCCTTCACCAGATGACCAGCTTCCTTAAGGTCTTTGATGATCTCCTTTCTTACGGCAAATCTCTCCTTTCCAATAAACTTGGGGATCTCACATTTTTCATTGAGGGTGCCATCGTCATTGATGGTATCAATCACCGGAAGGTTATGTCGTAATCCAATTTCGTAGTCATTCACATCGTGTGCCGGAGTCACTTTAAGACAACCCGTACCGAATGCTGTGTCTACATAGTCATCCGCTATTACAGGAATTTCCCGATTGATAATTGGAACCAATACCTTTTTTCCAACGAGATGAGTGTAGCGTTTGTCATTGGGATTCACGGCAATGGCAGTATCACCCATGATAGTCTCTGGTCGCTGGGTTGCAATGGTCACCCATTCGTCAGTGGTGTCTTTTACTTTATACCGAACCGAATACAAGATTGACTTTTCTCCATCTTCAGCGTAGATCACTTCTTCGTTGGAAAGTGCAGTTTTTGCCTCAACATCCCAGTTGATCATTCGGAGGCCGCGATAGATATATCCTTTGTTGTACAGATCCACAAATACCCTGATCACTGCCTTATAGTAATCAGGATCCATGGTAAAGGATGTTCTATCCCAATCGCAAGAGGCGCCAAGCTTCTTCAACTGTTCGAGAATAATTCCTCCATACTTCTCTTTCCACTCCCAGGCGTACTTAAGAAATTCTTCCCTTGACAAATCAGACTTTTTAATGCCCTTTTCCCTAAGCATGGCCACAACCTTCGCCTCTGTGGCAATGGAAGCGTGGTCAGTGCCAGGCACCCAACAAGTTGATTTTCCTTCCATTCTGGCCTTACGGATCAACACATCCTGAATGGTATTGTTGAGCATGTGCCCCATATGCAAAACGCCCGTTACGTTGGGAGGAGGGATCACTATACAAAAGGGTTCCTTGTTGGCATCGGGCACTCCATGAAAGAAGCCTTTATCATTCCATCGGGAATACCATTTATCCTCAACGCTGGCTGGATTATATTTCGTGGACAGGGACATGTGGGTCAGATTTCTTGAAAATTAAGGTGCAAAAATAGGAAACTTGGCCGATTAGAATAAGCGCGTGGCTGAAATCCAAGTTGACGCGCAACTACGTATATTCAACAAACGAATTAAGATCGCTTTATGGCTTCAACTTTGACGGGAACCCAAACCAACACGGAAAGCATTCAATGGAAACAGTTGTGGAGTCTGGCTTCCCTTTACGGATCGATAATCATTGGGTGGATTGCCTACGAAAACTACCAACCCAAATTACTGGTTCAGTTTAATTTTACCGACTTCAGCTTCCTCCTCTATGTTGTGCAGGGTTTTATCCTTATTGTCACACCAATTTATGCAGGAAAATTGGGAGATCGTTTTCGTTTCAAGAATGGGCACAGGCTGCCGATCATCAGCTCAGGGATCAGCTTCGCAGCCATGGTTTTTATGGCTGTGGCCTTCACATTATTTAGCCAGCCAGGTGAAGTATTTCGTTGGATGCTGCCACTCCTTATTGTTTGCTGGTTGATCGCGATGAGTATTTTCACCAGTCCAGCGTTATCAACACTCGAGCTGTTCACTCCCGTTGAAAAGCTTCCACGAGCGATGGCGGTATTGACGATTGTTGCTAATCTTATTTATTCTTTAGAGCCAGTCATTGTTGACATCATCGACTACCTTGGTGCACCGGTTACATTCATGATAGGAGGGGTGATCACATTCGCAAGTGGCTATGCATTAAAGGAAAATTCACTTGGGCTATTTAAGCAAA
This sequence comes from Cyclobacteriaceae bacterium, assembly GCA_035344095.1. Classification (GTDB taxonomy): domain Bacteria; phylum Bacteroidota; class Bacteroidia; order Cytophagales; family Cyclobacteriaceae; genus ELB16-189. The sequence goes on from DAORAG010000036.1 coordinate 3,468, forward strand.
GTGGTGGAAGTGAGGCAAGACCAAAAACGGAATTCAAACTGGATACGCAGCGGTCACAATATTTGAACATTTTCTTTATGGGAATAGTGACGGGTCTTGCAACAACTATTCTGTTTAATATTGTGCCAGATGTATTGGAACGCACCATTGGTAGTATTCTTCCGGGTGTTGACGGTAGTCTGATTCTTGTTGGTGTCCTTGTGATGTCAGCGCTGATTTCGCTACCCATCAGTAGTAAAGTAAATGAGCTCGGTCTGGACAAGTCATTTCAAATGTCAGCGATTGTGAGTTTGGTTAGTCTGGCTGCCATACTCTTGTTTCAAGTCACATGGCTAGTGGCAATTTTAATTATCGTATTCGCCATCTCATTCACAATGTTGTCAGTTAGTTCACTACCGCTGGCCATCCAGAAGTCAAATTACTATGAGAAGGTATTCTGCGTGGGAATATTTTTTAGTGGAGTGGCATTGCCAGATGGTATTATCGAGGCGATCCTGGCCTATTGATGCTGTTTTGGGTTTATGCGTATACGCCAATTGGATGGATAGAGGTTATTCACACGATTGCCCAATAAGTTCACCCATCCAATCGGATGATCCTCATACGTGACAAGTGAAAATCCTTTCTTGTTGGTATCGATCTGCAAGTTTTCTCGTCTTAAGTAGTTGATAGCGTCATCATAGCCAAGCTCGGTCTGAATAAAATTTTCCGGGTTTATAAGTTTCGAAAGCGCGAACGCATGTTCAGGAACCAGCTTGTTGTGCTTCACAGTTGCAACAGGAGTTCCAGCTACCTGGATATTTAGCACTGATGAGACTTGCTCAATAAACTGCAATGTGTCTTTGGGGATGGCGTTTATTTGATCATGGTATTTAAACAGACTCATATCTTGCCCTTCATCAAACCATTCGGTCAAAACTTCACTTTCTGATTTGGTGACTGCACCAAGAGTTCGTTTGGGTTTAGGCAAGCGTCCTGGAGTTAGCCCATCCTTCTTTCGAACCGCGCTTATGAAGAAACCTTCACCTTTCACATGGTGCGGGAAAAATTTGTAGGCGAACAGGCCATTATGTTCTATCTCCTTTACGCCCCAACCTGGAGAAATCGGAACTTGTAACGATTCTATACTATTCTGCCGGGACAACCATTCGATATTTTTTTCATCTTCCTCAAGATTGTAAGTACAGGTGCTATAGATGAGCACGCCCCCGGGTTTGAGTGATGGCCAGATGTCACCCAGTATTCTCTTCTGTCGCGATGAACACAATTCAATATTTGCCATGGACCATTCCTTCATTGCATCATTGTCCTTGCGAAATAAACCTTCTCCGGAACAAGGAGCATCAACTACAATCAGATCAAACAAAGAAGGTAGTCGCTGAAATCCTGATGGATCATTGTTGGTAACAATTACATTTGGGTTGCCCCACTTCTGCAGGTTCTCAATCAGAATTGGCACTCGTGATCTAATTACTTCATTACTTACCAGGAGTGAATCATTTGAAATGAGGCTAAGCAGGTGTGTGCTCTTACCACCGGGTGCTGCACAAAGGTCAAGTGCAACGATTTTGTGATTCTTATCGATTGAGGCTTTGACCACTTGTTCCAGAAACATGGAGCTTGCTTCCTGCACATAATAGCACCCCGCGTGCAGGCGCGGCTCAAGGGTGAACATGGGTCGCTCTTCCAGGTATACACCTGACTCAGCCCATGGTACACGAGGCAAATCTTCAGGCAAATCAGATTTGTCAGTATTATATCTTACTGAGGTAGGAGAATCTGTTTGAAGTGAAGCAAAAAATGAATCAGATTCGTTTCCAATGAGGTCTTTTATTAACTTTTGGAAATCATTGGGAATTGAAAACATTGCCTTCACATTTTCAATGTAATAATAATCAATGAAGCTCCTGACTTGAGCTATTGAAAAATATAATCAATGAATAAAGCGAACGATCCGAAACTGAAAAGCTGGGTAGAGGTGCCCGACAAATCTGACTTTCCAATACAAAACCTACCGTTTGGAATTTTTCAAACACAATACTTATCTGCAGTAGCAGGCGTTGCCATCGGCAACCATGTGCTGGATCTCGTTTATCTTCACGAGAACGGATACTTCGATGGTTTGGGACTACCCCCGGGTATTTTTAACCAACCCCATTTGAATTCTTTCATCGGACTGGGCAGAAAAAAAGCCGGAGATGTAAGAGAAAGAGTGTCGGAGATACTACGGCACGACAATGACGAATTAAAAAATAATGTAGCGGCCCGTGAGATCGCTCTTATTTCCATGGAGGAAGTGCAGATGCGGATGCCAGTTCAGGTGCCAAACTATACTGACTTTTACAGCAGTATTGAACATGCTACCAATGTTGGCTCTATGTTTCGCGATCCTAAAAATGCGTTGCTTCCAAACTGGCGCCATATCCCTATTGGGTACCACGGAAGAGCGTCATCTATTGTGATCTCGGGAACTGACATTTACCGCCCCAAAGGACAAACCAAAGCTCCGGAAGCTGAGTTTCCATCGTTTGGACCGTCAAAGAAACTGGACTTCGAACTCGAAATGGCATTTATTACCTGCACCAACACTGAGTTGGGCAAACCTGTTTCTGTTTCCGAGGCAGAAAATCACATTTTTGGAATGGTTCTTTTTAATGACTGGTCTGCCCGTGACATTCAAACATGGGAGTATGTTCCGTTGGGACCATTTCTGGCGAAGAACTTTGGATCAACTATCTCTCCGTGGATCGTAACGATGGATGCATTGGAACCTTTTAAGGTGAATGGACCAGAGCAGGAACCCAAAGTGTTGCCTTATCTCAAATCAAATGGACATCAGAACTATGATATCAACCTCGAAGTCTCGTTGAATACCGAGTCAGGTAAAACGGTAATCTCCAAATCAAACTTCAAATACATGTATTGGAATATGTGCCAACAGTTGGCGCATCATACGGTCAACGGGTGCAACATTCAGGTGGGAGACATGTACGCCTCTGGTACGATTAGTGGTCACGAGAAGGATTCCTACGGATCGATGCTGGAGTTGTCATGGAACGGAAAAAATCCAATCAAACTTTCGGACGGCACGCAAAGAACGTTCATAGAAGATGGTGACACTATTGTGATGCGAGGCTACGCTGATAAAAATGGAGTCAGGATAGGTTTTGGCGATTGTTCCGGGAAGATTTTACCACCTGTAAGTTGACCATGCTGACGATTGATCCAAAAAATATCCCGCTCCCTAAACTTCACGCCTATTTGCAGGGCGTAGTTGCGCCAAGGCCGATCGCATTGGCAAGTACGGTGGATCGAGAGGGAAATGTAAATCTTAGTCCATTCAGTTTTTTTAATTTGTTCAGTTCAAATCCGCCCATCCTTGTTTTTTCTCCTTCGCGAAGAGGGCGTGACAACACTACCAAGCATACGTATGAAAATATACTGGAGGTGCCGGAGGTGGTGATCAACATTGTCAATTATAAGATTGTCCAGCAGGTGTCCCTGTCCAGCACGGAGTATCCGAAAGGAGTAAATGAATTTGTTAAGTCGGGATTAACGCAAGAAAGTTCTGCTATTGTCAAACCGCCAAGAGTCAAGGAGTCACCGGCTGCATTTGAGTGCAAGGTGAATGATGTGATACAGCTAGGAAGTGAAGGCGGTGCTGGGAACCTCGTCATTTGCGAAGTTTTGTTGGCCCATTTTAGTGACAGCATCTTGGATGCAGAAGAAAGAGTAGATGTTGAGAAGGTTGACCTTGTTGGCAGAATGGGATATGACTACTATTGTCGTGCCCATGGCAGTGCACTCTTTACGGTGCCTAAGCCCAATGCAAAAATCGGAATTGGATACGACCAGATTCCAGAAAAAATAAGGAACAGTAAAATATTGACTGGCAATGACCTGGGGCAATTGGGGAACATTGAAAAACTACCAGCTGATCTCGAACAACTAAAAGGCAGGCCAGAAGTACAGGAAGCGCTCTTGCGTGGAGAGGAGCAAATTCATCGGCTTGCGCAAGCGTATTTGCAACAGGGGCACCTTGAAGATGCCTGGCGTTTATTGCTTCTTTAGACTAGTCCCTGTACAACACAGCTTTAACCGCCTTCACGCTTCTTTCCACATTGGGCAGAATAGCATCAATTAATGTTGGTGCGTATGGCAGCGGTACATCCAGGCTGTTGATACGATGAATGGGGGCGTCCAGATAGTCGAAGGCGTGCTTCTGTATATGATAGGTGATCTCAGAAGAAATAGCTGCCAGTGGCCACGCCTCTTCAATGATGACAAGCCTATTCGTCTTCTTCACCGATTCTACAACAGTATTATAGTCGATAGGGCGTACGGATCTTAAATCAATTACTTCGGCAGAAATATCTTCTTTTTGTAGTTCCTCTGCAGTAGCTAAGGCGACCTTCATGAACTTGCCGAACGAAACGATCGTCACATCGGTACCCTGCCGCTTTACGTCAGCAGATCCAATAGGAATCAGATATTCTTCTTCTGGCACCTCTCCTTTATCGCCATACATCAATTCAGACTCCATGAAAATAACAGGGTCGTCATCGCGTATAGCGGTCTTTAGCAAGCCTTTTGCATCGTATGGATTAGATGGTACCACTACCTTTAGACCAGGACAGTTGGCATACCAGCTTTCAAAATTCTGAGAATGTTGCGAGCTCAGCATCCCAGCATTTCCTGTCGGTCCCCGGAACACCATCGGGATATTGAACTGCCCGCCTGACATTGACATCATTTTGGCAGCTGCGTTGATCACTTGATCGATGGCTACCAGTGAGAAGTTGAACGTCATGAACTCGATGATCGGACGCGTGCCATTCATGGCAGCTCCCACACCCACGCCCGCGAACCCTAGCTCGGCAATAGGCGTGTCGATCACGCGCTCGGGACCGAACTCATCCAGCATCCCTTGGCTCACCTTGTAGGCACCGTTATATTCTGCCACCTCTTCGCCCATTAGAAACACGCTTTTGTCTCTGCGCATCTCTTCGCTCATCGCTTCACGAAGGGCCTCTCTGAACTGGATTTCTCTCATAGGGTCAACTCTTTAGACAAGCTCTCACTTTGGTCGAGCAGGGCGTAAAAATAACGATCGTTAGCAATTGGATGAAAGGATTGACCAGTTTTCTACGGAAGGTATCGGCAATAAAAAAACCCCTCCGGAAGGGAGGGGTTTAGCCTGGTAAGGCGTTTTAATTATTTCAATGCGTTTCTGAATGCGTCAGTTGTGGCAAACGCTGCAAACTCAAGGTCAGTCAAAGCCTTGTCTTTCAGGCTAGGATCGATCTTCACAGCACTGCTTAGGCTGGCAGCTACTCCATCGGCATTGCCTGAACGAGCAGCAGCGACAGCAGCACCGTAGTAGGCTACAGCCATGTTGCTGTTTTTGCGGCTAGCTTCTGCAAAAGAAGTTGAAGCATTAGCGTAGTCTTTGTTCAACAGCTGAGCCAAACCTTTGTTGAAGAGATTAACATCAGTGTCCAATGCTGAAGACTCGCTGCGTACTGCATCAGCATATTTCGCCATGTACACTTCGCAAGCACCTTTTACCCCGTTTACACCGCGAGATACATCTCCGCTTGCACCGTTAAGTGCTTTTGAAGCATGACTTGCAGCTTTATATGGGTTGCCTTGCATCAATGATACCGAAGCGAGGTTAGCGTGAACTTCAGAGGTTTCTTTCAAGCGAGCAGCGATCTCCAATTGAGCTGCAGCTTTGCTTGCCATATCATTCATCTTAGAAGGATCAGCAATAGCCATGGCAATGTAAACTGCACCAAGGTTATTGTGAGCATTCCAGTTGGTACCTTTCTTGGTCGCAGCTGTGTAAATCGCTTCTTTTTCTTCCAAAGAAGGAGTAAGTGTTGCAGCATACATCATTTCTTCGAAAGAAAGCGTATCTGCATTCATTGATCCTTGTGTGATTTGCTTAGCCAGTACAGAGATTTCAGCATCTGTTTTCTTGTCCTTAATGGTAAGAATTTCAGTCTTTGCTGTTCTCAAGCCTGGGTATACGTCCTTAAATACTTTGCGGTAAGTAGGAAGCTTCTTTAATTGTCTTTCTTGTTCTTCGAAGGTACCTGCACCGTTTACGATGTTCAGGTAAGCTGACTTTTCATCAGATGAGATTCCGTCATAGGCGGCCAAAGCAGTTTTGAATTCTGCCCAGTCTCTTACTACAGGCTTCAGGATGAAATTGATTGAGTCAGCCATGCCTTTGTAATCGTACTTCTTCATTTGTGCGCGGTAGTATTTCTCAATAGCAGCAGCACGATCAGAAGAAAGACGAGTGTTGATTCTTTCAGCACCTTCAGGAGAGTGGGTACCAGTGATTGTAACGGTACGGGTCACGTTCTTAGAAGCAATGAATGCATCTAATTGCTTTCCTTTGTCACTTCTGGTCTCTGAAGTGCGAAGCACTGAACTTCCTTGTTGGAATATGAAGTCAGGGATAACCACCGGAATGATCTCTTCCTGGTTGTTGTATCCGTGATTAGCGAAAGCTGCATAGTATGAATTCTGCACCAATTTTGAAGTGGTGATCACACCGGTTGCAACCGCTAGCCTTGGCGTAGTCTTGGATGCAGTTCCTTTAGATGCTACACCTTCTACTTCCAGTGTGCCTGTTTTGTATGCAGGCTGATAAGGGAATGAGAAAGACTTGGTAACCTTAGGTTGTTCTGTTCCTGAGTTAGGATAATCCTCAGCCTTAAACGCGATAGGGTCCATGGCAATCTCACTGTCTCCATACTTGTAGTATGAATTCAGGGTATATACGGTTCCTTTCTTAAGCATTTTAACCGGCAGGTTGGCAGCCATTTCATAGCTTACCGTGTCCTTATGTACTTCAAGAGGGTTAGGTGTAACGGTCAAATTTTGCTCCTTAGACATCTTAATCATACTAGGAAGCGTACACCCGGAAAAGGTAAACGTCCCAATGATCAGGAATGCGTAGACAAATTTTCTCATGGATTTTTGTTTAAAGTTGTTTTGCGAGTGGCAAAGGTATAGTTAACGCGATTTTTTTGCAATTATACTCAAAAAAATAAGATTTTGGCCATTTAGAGGTGGCTTTTAACCGCTTATATTTGTGGGACGTTTTTTATGTCGATAAATGGACATTTACTCAGGTAAATGGTTTGCATTCTTAAGAAAATGATAACACGATGGGAGAGATTGTAAGGAGAATACAACACTTTTTTGAGAAGCATGCCTTCGGTGTTTGTACAAGGTTAGGTGAGAAGTTAGGTATTGCTACTTCAAGCATCCGATTGTTTTTTATCTACTTGTCGTTTCTGACATTCGGATCACCTGTCATTATCTATCTCGTACTTGCCTTCATCATGAACTTAAGAAGGCACCTTAGACGAAGAAGTACGATCTGGGATTACTAAAATTTCAATTCGCTGAATTTCCTTTTTCTCCTCAGGTAGTGATCGAAAACGATTGAATTTTGATACACGTTGTCGACTCTATATAACATCGTGGACGAACGCCTGTTAGCAATGGACAGGAAATTGAAAAGTACATAGAGGTGAGCCTTCCACACCGCGATAAAGTCTTTGGGATGTCCTTCCAGCAGAAACTTTAACGCTGCAACCCAATCCAGGAGCACGCGGATCGGCAACCGAGTCAATATCTGCAGTGGTGACCAGTTTTTAATAACCAACATCAACCCATTTCTAAAGTTGTAATACGTCTTTCGTGGATTGCTTTTGTCAAGTGTGGCCCCGCCTACATGATACACATGGCTGCCGGGAACACACAACACTTTGAAACCACTTCGATTCAATCGCCAGCAAAGATCAATCTCTTCCATGTGTGCAAAGAAAGATTCATCAAATGCTCCCAACGAATGAAATAATTGAGACCGGATCATTATGCAAGCACCCGTTGCCCAGAAAACATTTCTGGTATCATCGTATTGTTGATGGTCTTCTTCTATGCTGTTAAAAACTCTGCCCCGACAGAAGGGATATCCGAGAAAATCGATGAAGCCACCAGCTGCACCAGCATATTCAAACTTTTGCTTTTCGCGGTAGGATAGGATCTTGGGTTGTGCCGCTCCGACTTTGTTGTTCTCGAAGGCGGCAAGCAACGGACTAAGCCAGCCTTCAGTTACCTCAACGTCTGAATTTAGCAACACATAAAACTCAGCTTGTACTTGCTTGAGTGCAAAGTTGTAACCTCCGCAAAAACCTAAGTTCTTGGGTATGGAGATTACTTCTACATGCTGATGATTTGATTTTACAAACGAGACAGAATCATCGCTGGAATTATTGTCGGCTACGATGATCCTCGCCTCCTGAGAGTGACGAATGACGCCTGGTAAAAATTGTTCGAGCAGTTCTTTGCCATTGTAGTTCAGAATGACAACGGCAATACGACTCATCCCATCAGGTTGCTAAGATCCATGCCAGGAATATTGGGCAACAGCCCCTCAGTACTTTTTTTGAGTTCTTCCTTGGCCAGTATTTCAGCTTCATCCATCGCTTTGTTGATTGCGGCAATGGTGAGATCCTGGATCAGCACTTTATCATCAGCTTTTAAAATGGTAGGATCAATATCCAGTTCTATCAATTGGCGTTTGCCATTCACGGTTGCTTTCACCATTCCACCTCCCGACTCACCTGTAGTTTGAATCCTTGTCAAATTCTCCTGGGCTTCTTTCATCCGGGCTTGTACCTCCTTCATCTTGCCCATCATTTTCATCATGTCCAGCATAACGCAAGTTTATTTTAATTGACGAATAACAAAGTTAGGATATTTTAGCCCGGAATGTGCATTAGAATTGACTGTGAGGTAGTTCTGCTAACTCACTTCTTTTTACGGAGTAGCGCTACCGATCCTGTAGCTTTGTACGAACGCCCGGCCAAATCAGTTACTTGTGCCGACCAAATATACGCGTCTTCCGCAGCGGGTTTGCCGTTGAAAGTGCCGTCCCAGGGTTCATTCTTTTTGTCAGTACTAAACATCAACTCGCCCCAGCGATTGAAAATAGTGACTTCTATTTTTACAATGAATTGTCCCGACACCATAAAAGTATCATTGAGCTTGTCACCATTGGGTGTAAAGGCAGTTGGCGAGAAGAGATTGGAGTCTTTGATAAAGGTAATGACGTTGGAACGAGATGGGGCAAGGCCAGACTGGGCTGCGTTGGCCCGTATGCGATAGCGAACCAACTGATGATCGGGATCGGGTACATCATCTATAAAAGACTTATCAATACCAGCGTCTATCGTTTCAAAAATATCCCCCGACTGATCCAACTTCTCAATAACGTAGTTATTAATTCCACTTTGCCATCCTTCATATTCACTCCAGATAATAGTGACAACGTTGTCATCAATAGTTCCTTCCAATCGAATGGGAATGACAATGCCACCCTCAGGGCTGTCGTTGTCGCATTCATCAGTATAATCAATACGGTAACTGTACTGATCTGCTGTTGTATAATTTACATCGAGAAATGTGTTAGTAGGCGAGGACCCAATCGCTGAAAAAGGCAACTGCCCAAAAGATCGAAGTACACTGTATGATGGAGGAGTAGCGCCTGGTTCAACCCATTCAAGTCTCACGCCCTGGTCACTTACCACTGCGCTTGTATTAACGATCGCAGGA
>DAORAG010000037.1:0-13031 GCA_035344095.1 Cyclobacteriaceae bacterium
AGACTCACATCAGTAAGCGGAATAGTTGCCCCAAACTTTGCATTGATTGCGTCAATAAAAACCCTAGACAAGAAGGCATACCCGCGGCTGTTGGGATGAACACCGTCTTCTGAGTACATTCCTGTTGGAGGATTGATATTTGGAGTAATCGTGACGCCATTTATCACTGTTGCTTTCGCAGTCACCAGGTTTGCCATTGCGGTGCTAACATCCGCAAGAGCGAGTCGACTGGAGTTTGCACTCACAGTTGCTGCGATTGATGTATTGAACGCCTCGCGTGCTGCAATAATCGCATCCCGCTCGGATGGCAGAATGACATATTGATCTGCGAGCGGAACCGAAACTCCGTTTACCAACAGTGGATTACCACCAACTAATGTTCCCAAAACAGAACCAGCTCCAAGTGGTAAAATGTCACTTGAAGTTGTCTGGCGAACCTTCCTATAAGGTTCCAATGCTGTACGCTGTTCCGGTGTAATGGCTACGCCAACCAAAGCATCGAAAAAGGGCCCAAGGTCAGTTAGGGTCTCATCACTAATTAGTGCTTTGTTATTACATGAGACAGTGAAAGTAACTTTTCTAGTTGCGATTTCTGCTGCAAGTGCAGCTGCCTGTTCAGTCGTTAATCCGAAACCAGCGGGATTCGCAGTAGCAGCACCAGCAATTCCATCAAGGGCTTGGTTATATCCGGCAAAGGCTCCATTTACAGTCGCTGCGGTGGCAGCGTCAAGTGGAATTGGATTATAAGCTACTGATGTGAAGTGAGGCATTTTAAAGATGTCCGGGAAATTGCCAACTACCGCCTTAAGATTTGGATTTGAGGCGAGCAAAGCACCAATGGCTGCGCCATACTGTCCGGCAAACGCGCCAGATGAGTTGAGTGGTGCTTTTGTTGGGTCACCGCCAAATGCCGCGTACAAGAAGAAATCATCTAATCCTAACCACACCAGAGCAAATGATCCCTGGGCGGCAATTGCATCAGCCATGATTGTAGAAGTCCCTGGATTTGAGGCAAAGCGTGCATAGAAGGGACTGAAGCCTATCGCGGGATTTGGGTTGGCCCAGTCTCCTGTTTGTGGAATGAGAGCTTGTCCCAATGTAATGGCGGGTACAGCAAAATTGTTAAGTTCTGTTTTGCTTCCAGTGTAGATAAATCCCGGGTTTAGTGTTGGATTTGGTACAGCCTCTAATTGGCCTACTGCATATGCCTGTGGAGTGGGCCGAGGCGAAATAGCTCCTGTTGCGCAGTCTGGAGTTGTTCCATTTTGTAGAAGCAAGCGGCCAAGGACTTTGTTGTCAGCGCCCGGGTTGGGACTGATAAACAAATTGTAACCCAAACTAGCCCCAATTGTTGGTTGTTTGAAACTGGAGGGTGCGCCTACAGACTCAAACTGCTTGTTCAATATGGCAGCGAGAGAATTATTTTGCCCATCTGTGAACAGAGCACCTCCTTGCACACCCGCAACAAATGAGTTACCGATTGCTACAAATTTTGTGAAGCTAACACTGCCCGCTACTGGATCGGGTCCGGGATCAGGCGTCACCACTTCAGGTGGCGTGAGTGTAAGTACCTCCTGCTCGCACGAAACAGAAATCAGCAGTGCGGCTGATAGTATCGAAATGAATTTAATGTTTTTCATATCTCTGGATAATTTTTTGATTCTTACTTTAAGAACTCGTCAAACGTGATGGCCACATAATACTGCTGACCTACAAATGGCGCACCCAGGTTTGTTCTGTAATCGCCACCTCCAATGTTAGTGCCTCCGATCTTAATAACTGACTTCAGAGCAGAAACCTTATAGTTGATCTGGGCATCGACAACACCGAACTCAGGAACTAGCCACTCGCCATAAGACGACTGCCACAAGAATTCGTATTGCCACCTGTAATTCACATTAAAGCCAAGGTTTTTGGCAATCCTTCTGTTGCCAAGTCCAACGCTGACCTTATTTCTTGGCGTGTTAAAGCCAGCACGGAAATCCGCGGTTTCGTTTGCCTCAAAATAAGCCCAGCTCCAGTTACCGTTTACAGTAAAGTTACGTGGCAAGCTGTATGTCATACCTAGTCCGACACCATAAGACTTAACCGTCTCGGTTGAATTTACATAAGGCGAAAAGCGGGTGCCTGCTGGCAGCGCGTTGCCTTGGTGTGTGGTTGCGTTTTTGCTCACGATGATCTGGCCACCGATAAAGTCTCTGTATTCGGTATAATACCCATTGAGGTCAACCAAAAGCTTGTTGTTGAACACACCCTTGTAGCCTAATTCAAATGCTTTCAACCTCTCAGGGGCAACATAAGGAACATCAGCTGTTACCAGTAATGCTGGATTACCGCCATTAGTTGCGCCAGTTACCGGATCCAGCGTTCCGCCAGAGGCCCTGAACGCGGTGAAAGAGGCATCTGTGTAAGCTCCGCCATTATGCACTCCATATCTTGAGGCATTGGCTTCAGTGCTACCCAAAAGAATTCCGCTTGAAGAAGGGAAGTAAATAAACTGTGCTTGCGTATCAGGGTTTCTAAAGCCAGTCTGGAATGAACCCCTGATATTATGATTGTCGGCAACTGAATAAACTGCAGAAAGTCGTGGTGTCACTCTTCCCTCGAAGTTTTCGTTTTTGTCAAAACGAAGGGAACCACCCAATTTCAACTTGTCTCCGATATTCTTAGTGATCTGGGTATATACACCAAATTCGTTGATGGCGATACGATCAAAGTTCACCCCATCAGAGGGGGCCTCATTGAACACCGTACCATCGGTAAACAGATTGTACTGTCTGAAGTTTCCTCCGATTTGAACTTCAGCAAAACTGATTTTATCCGCGAAATTGTAATTAAACTCTGCATGATAAAGGCGAGAGTCGTCAATAAATGAAGCGCCTGGAGGATTTCTCTGGAAGAACTGACCCCTGACTTTATTGATCAAATCTTTGTAGGCTTGAGAACCTTCTGCAGGACGGCTCGCATCAGCCTGTGCTCTGGCCGCTGCATGCGCTGCTGCTGTATTTCCGGCAGGAACTCCGGGTACATACCCCTGCAATGCCAGTACGTAAGTTTGAGCATAAGTAGGAGCCCATTGTGCAGCAGTTGGACTGATTTCTTCGTTGGCAAATGCACCCAGAGCAGAAAGGTTGTAAGAGTCTCCGGCATCAGTTGCTGTCATGTATCCGCGTACGAACCAGTTGTCTGACTTCAACTCCAACTTGTGAAACTGCTGCGTGAAGTCACGCAAAGCGTATTTTTCAGTGCCCTGGTAGATAGAGCTACCGCCACCAAATCGATAGTTGTATAATGCCTCGACTTTGTCATTGATACGGTAATGAAGGGCTACATCGCCTTTGATGCTTCGCGCATCCTGGCTTTCAAGCAGGTCCTCTTCCTTAAAGCCGGTTCTTCTCAGGTCAAGCGTTCCGAAGGTTCCGCCAATCGGAACAGGAATCACGGCCTCATCTCCATAAGTGTTTAGACCGTCAAAATTGGGCTGGCCACTCAGATCAGTTGGTGATTCTGGGTTGACTCTTGAAGTTTTGTAATCATTACTTGTCCAGTCAGTAGCATCCATCAACGAAAAATTCACCTTAAAGGCAAATTTGTTATTGAAGGCTTTCGCGTAACGCAGACTATATTGAGTGAACGGGTTGGACCCTCCAGCATCAGAGTTAGTCACACCGCCTTTAAGTTGTGCACTGAGTCCCTGGTATTCAAATGGGCTCTTGCTTCGCATGATAAGAATTCCGTTGAACGCATTGGGACCATACAGTGCGGACGCTGCTCCAGGAACAAGTTCGACACTCTCGGTATCGAGTTCACCAATACCCACAATGTTACCAGTAGGGAAGTTGAGCAAGGGGGCCTGCGTGTCCATTCCATCGACCAGTTGCACAAAGCGTACGTTGGCAATGGTAGCAAAGCCTCTGGTATTAACTGCTGTAAAGTTTAAGCTTCCATTGTTGACCTGGACTCCCTTTATGTTTGCCAGAGCGTCATAAAAATCAGGAGTGGCCGATTGCCGTATTGCAGTGATGTCCATTTTTTCAATGGTCACAGGTGACTCAAGAATACTTTCCTCCACGCGAGAAGCCGAGACTACAACCTCCTGTCCCAGGAGAAGCTGTTCTTCCATTGTGATGTCCAGACCAGTAGTTTGCGCTTCAGTAATCGGTATCTCCTGCGTTCTAAAACCGATAAATGACACGCTCAGAGTGAGTGGGGGATTCTGGTTAATATCCAATTTAAACTGGCCATTGAGGTCAGATATCGTGCCGACCACAAGTCCTTTGACCACTATGTTTACACCCGCGAGGGGTTCGTTTGTGCTGCCATCTTTGATCGTACCCTGAACAGTGGTTTGTGCCATCACAAAACCCGTGAGACCAAGGACAAGGAAAGATGTTAGCGCAAGCTTTGCGTAGATTCTTTTCATGTTGGGAAAAATTAAGGTTCTTATAAATCTACAAGAATTTGCTTAATTCCTAACGTGAGTCTCCACGCTTTTTTATGGGCGGGGAGGTCTTTTCCGCCTTGAAAGAACTGGGTTTAAGAAGTGCTTTTTATCCGTTTTCCCGGACATGTTTGGCCAGTTTTTCACACAGGCTGTTGATCTCGTTGGCCATCTTCTCGTCACCTGTGGCGGTAAGTGCGCTCTGAGCTATTCCACCCAGGCAGTCGATATAAAATCTCTTCATTTCATCCACTGGCATATCTTTGGTCCATAAATCGATCCTTAACGTATTTTTTTGAACATGGTCCCAAAGTGACAGACTAATGGATTTTGTCTCACTGAGTTCGTCAGGTTTATCGCTGGCATCCCATATTATTTTCTCGGGAATGTTCTTTTCATCCAGGTCTATTTTGAATTGTATGATTGACTGCTTCATGATTTGGGTTTCAAACGTTGATCGTAAAAATCAATATAAAATTTCATTGAATCGGGGTTTCGTAACGCCCCTTTGTTCACTACCTTTTCTGGGTCTCTGCCCATAAAGATCTTCTTTATCGGGGCTTCTGTCTTTTTTCCGCTGATCGTGTAGGGAATATCGGGTGTAACCAGGATTTCGTCCGGCACATGTCTTGGGCTGTACGCATCTCTGATTGCTTTTTTTATTTCCGTCTTCAGCTCATCGGACAATGTGACTCCTTCTGCAAGCATCACAAATAGTGGCATATAGAATTCGCCTTTGTCTCTCTCGATACACAGAATGACGCTGTCTTTGATGGCTTTGATTTTGTCCACTGCCCGGTAGATTTCGCTTGTACCTATGCGTACACCGCCCCGATTTAATGTTGCGTCAGACCGGCCGTAAATGATCACTCCGTTGTTTTCGGTAATCTCTATCCAATCACCATGTCTCCAGACTCCGGGAAACATTTCAAAATAGCTTTCGATATATCGTTCGAAGTTTTGGTCATTCCAAAGAAAAACCGGCATGGAGGGCATAGGTTTGGTGATCACCATTTCGCCCACCGAATGTTCCACAACCTCTCCGTCTTCATCATAGGCGAAAAGGGAGCAGCCTAACGTGCGGCACTGAATTTCACCCTCGTGAACTGGCCATAGCACATTACCACCCACAAACCCGCTACACACATCTGTTCCGCCACTCATTGAGGTAAGCCAAACGTCAGACTTCACTTCCTCATACACCCAGGCAAAACCTTCCGGTGGCAGTGTGCTACCCGTTGAACCGATCGCACGAAGGTTTGATAAATCAAAAGATTTGCCCGGAGTGATTCCGGCTTTCATATTGGCGAGAAGAAACCCAGCACTGGTACCGAAATGATTCATTTTGGTGTCTTGTGCAAACTTCCAGAGCACATTGAGGTCAGGGTAGGCTGGACTTCCATCATACAAGATCATTACCCCCTTGCAAAGCAAACTTGCCTGAATATGATTCCACATCATCCATCCCGTAGTGGTATACCAAAAGCAAGTCTCACCAGGCTGCAGGTCTTTATGGAAGGTGAGGTATTTTAGTTGCTCCAGCAGTATACCTCCATGTGAATGCGTGATGGCTTTTGGCAGGCCTGTGGTTCCACTTGAGTACAATACCCAGATCGGGTGATTAAAATCGACTCGGTTAAATGTAAGTGTGTCACCGGGGTTCTTCATGATGTCGCTCCAGTAAACGCAATCGAGATCGCTGGATTTACTCTCGGAAATCAAGGCAATCTTTTCGATGGAAGGAATGGCTTTCGCTACGTCCTTGATGACGCTGGTCTTGTCAAACTCCTTTCCGCCATAAAAGTATTTATCAACGGCTACGAGTATCCTGGGTTCAATCTGTGCAAATCGATCAATTACCGATTGCGTACCAAAGTCTGGTGAACAGCTGGACCAGATGGCGCCCTGGCAGTTGGCACCAAGGAAAGCTACGGTGGCTTCAGGAACGCAAGGCAAATAAGCGACCACACGGTCACCTTCGCTTATTCCTGCGTCTTGTAAGAACCTCTGAAATGCCGAGACATCTTTCTGAAGTTGATCCCAGGAGATCTTTTGCGTTGGCTTTTGTTCACTGGCGTGAATGATTGCAGTTTTACCAGATTCAAAATTTCGAAAAACATGTTCGGCATAGTTTAGCCTCGCACCTTCAAACCACCTGATTCCTGGCATCTGATCGGATGAACGCACGGCTTTATAAGTTCCTTCTGATAGAATGTCAAAATATTCCCATACACTTTTCCAAAACTCGTCAATCTCGTCTACCGACCATTGCCACAGCTCATCGTAGTTCTTAAAATTAAGACCGCGATGTACTGAAAGCCATGCCATGAATTTGGCGAGGTTGGCGTTTTCAATTGAGTGCTGGTTGGGTTTCCACAAGACACGACTCATATCAACATCTTTTCTTTTAGTATTTGAAGGGCAGATTCTTTGTCCGCAAACAATTGTTGTTTGAGTGCTTCTAGATCTGCAAAGTGTGAATCCTTTCTTATAGGTGCCAATATTTTCAGCGTAAGGCTTTCGCCATAAATGTCTTTGTCAAAATTGAAGATGTTTACTTCGATTGATCGCTTGGTCCCTCCAACTGTGGGCCGGTTGCCAATATAAAGCATCCCACCATAGCAATCCGATCCGTGGCAAACCATTACAGCATAAATTCCCTCTGCAGGAATAAGTTTGTGGTGCGAATCAATATCAATATTGGCGGTTGGAAAGCCAAGCACTCTTCCCAATTTGTCTCCCTTGATCACGCGTCCTGAGATAGCGTAGGGGCGACCCAGAAAATGAGTTGCCGTTTCAACATCACCTTCAAGCAAGGCTTTGCGGATTTTTGTTGAGCTCACACCAACATCGTCTATGTCTTGTCTGGGAATCTCCTCCACATCAAATCCGTACTGAGGCCCATTGAGTTTGAGTTGTTCAAAACTGCCCTCTCTGTTCTTGCCAAATCGGTGGTCGTATCCAATTACGAGTTTTTTTGTGCCGATTTTGTTTACAAGAATGTGGTCGATGAACTCCTGGGACGAAATCTGAGAAAACTCCTTAGTGAAGGGTATCCTAAGCAGATGTTGAATGCCTTGTTGTTTGAGTAGTTCAGCCTTTTCTTCAAACGTGTTGAGTATTTGCAGGCTTTTGTCATCAGGATAGAGTACCAGACGCGGATGAGGCCAAAAGGTGATCACCACGGTTTCGCCTTTATTTTTCTCCGCGATTTCCTTCAGTCTTTGCAGTATGCGTTGATGACCAATGTGGACACCGTCAAACGTGCCGCTGGTGACGATGCCATAGCCAAGTTTTTGAAAGTCGTCTACGCTGTGATAAATTTTCATTTAGCCAAATCTTCCAGTGCTATGGCATCTTCTAGCAGAAAGTTGCCAATTCTGGTGCGGCAAAGTTCAGCCAGATAGGCGCCAACTCCAAGTTCATTGCCAAAATCCCTTGCCAAACTTCTGATATAAGTGCCTTTTGTACATACTACTTTGAAGGACACTTCCGGTAGGTTGATGGCGGTGATTTCAAATACGGATATGGTTACTTTTCGCGACTTCAACGCTGCATCTTTTCCCGCTCTTGCCAGTTGGTAGGCCCTTTTGCCATCTACTTTTATTGCAGAGTGGAGTGGAGGCACCTGATCGATTTCACCCTCAAATACTTTTGCGGCAGCAAGAATTTCTTTGTCGGAAACATGGGAGTAATTGACTGCTTCGGTTGGTTCGGTTTCAAGATCGTAGGAGGGTGTGGTCTGCCCGATGATCATTTTGCCTGTGTATTCCTTTTCCTGAGCCTGAAACTCTTCAATCCGCTTGGTCATTTTGCCAGTGCACAGGATGAGAAGCCCTGTTGCCAATGGGTCAAGAGTGCCTGCATGCCCTACCTTCTTCAGTTTCAGAATGCCTCTTACTTTTCGAACCACGTCAAAGGAAGTCCACTCCAATGGTTTGTTGATTAACAAAATGCGGTCTTCCGTAGGATTTATCACAGTACAGAAAGCTCTACGCCTGAGAAGGCCAGGATCAGAATGATTAATCCAACAACAATTCGGTAATAACCAAACCACTTAAACCCATGTCGGGTGAGGAAATTGATGAATGATTTGATAGCGATCATTGCAACGATGAAGGCCACACCGTTGCCAATAATGAGTAAGGAAATTTGATCTCCTCCGAATTCATAACCCTCCAAATAGAACTTCAAAAGTTTATAAGCTGTGGCGGCAAACATAGTTGGAACAGCCAGAAAGAAAGAGAATTCAGCAGCGGCTTTTTTGTTTAGCTTCTGCGTCAATCCACCAATTATCGTTGCTGCGGATCGAGATACTCCTGGTACCATGGCAATGGTTTGAAAAAAACCGATGTTAAGTGCTTTCATATAGGTGGGTTCACTTTCTCCGGTTTCCTCAGTTGATTTGAAAATGCGATCGATAAAAAGGAACAAGATGCCTCCGATGATAAGGGTTACGGCTACAACTTCTACTCGCTCCAGCAAAGCATCGATGTAGTCGTTAAAGAGAAAGCCAATAATTGCTGCAGGGATAAATGCGACCAGTAGTTTGAAGTAGAACTCAAGCGACACAAAAAATCTTTTCCAATACAGCACCACAACGGAGATGATAGCACCGAACTGGATAGCAACGGTAAATGTCTTCGTAAACGGATCATCAGCGATGCCCATTATTGACGAAGCGATGATCATGTGGCCAGTAGAGGAGACGGGAAGGAACTCAGTCAGCCCTTCTATGATGGCCAACAAAATAGATTGGGCGATTGACATTGACGACTATTTCTTTTCCTTTGGAGTGTAAAGGATTGCAAAAATCTCTATCACGAAACCAGCCATGACTACGATTGGGCTCAAAGTGATGCCAAGAAAACCAAAGCCGTGTGGCTGATCATCCATCGCCATGATAAAGAAGCCGAGTGCGACCACCAGCACCCCAATAATCATGAGTTGGTAATTCTTCTTTGTGAAAGGAAGCTTGCTCATTCTAATATAATTCGTCCAGGGAAAGTTTTAGGTATTTATTGACAGCGCGGAAAGTACTCAAGAGAGCGACCAACATTCCTGTGAATAGCAGGGCAGCGATCAGGAGAATCAGCCTGTCGTTATTTTGTATCAATTGAAGGTCTTCAATTCTTTTGTTGCCAAATGAAATCAATGCAATCAAAAGTCCCGATGCGATAGCGCCAGCCAGCAGGCCATGTGCAGTAGCACGAAACAAGAAAGGTCGTTGAATAAACCAATGTTTTGCCCCCACCAATTGCATGCTCCTGATAAGGAATCGCTGCGAGAACAAAGCCAGTCTCACCGTATTGTTGATCAACAAAACTACTGTAGAGAGCAGCAGAACCGCTAGTCCCAGAAGTATCAGACTTATCTTTGTAACATTCTTATTGATCGAGTCGATTACATTTTCAACATAATAAACCTGAAACACGCCATTGACTTTTTCCAGCTCGGTCTTGATTGATGCCAGGCTCTTCGAGTCATGAAACTCTTCTGCTATGCTCACCAGATAGGCATCTCGCAATGGATTGTCACCTAAAAATTTTTGGAAATCTTCACCTGTTTCCTGAATGAATTGCTTTGCAGCTTCTTCTTTCGAAATAAACTGAATCGGTTGGGCTTGATTCTTGGCGGTGTAGGGTTTTGATGCTAACGACTTCTGAATCTGGAGTCGCTGGGCCTCTGTGGCCCTGCTCTGCAGGAATACCTGGATTTTTACGTTCTGGCGAACCACGCGCTCCAGTTCCTTTGAGTATATGATGAGTGCTCCAAAAACACCAATTACAAAAAGCGCCAATGAGATGCTAAAAACTACGCTGACATAGGGGTAGCTGCCTAGCTTCTTTTTCTTGACCTTAAATTTTGGAGCTTCAGCCATAATTTAAGCCCCAAAGATACGTAGAATGGTGATTTAACCTACCTGAATGGTGATCGCTTACGGTTTGCCGTTGCGGTATCTTTCAAGTACTGTCAGTAGCTCAGAATCACGAATCATGATCAGCGGTACAATAAGATGCTCATTTTCATCAAGGTGATAGAAGCTATCCTTGTAGTAAAGGAACAAGGCATGCTTGCCACCATTGATTTCAATGATTTCATACAGACTTGAATCGAATGGTCCATACAACACCAGTTTGTCGTTCTTAAATTGATAGTGGAATGGGTAACTCCTATTGGAGTTGTCTGTTTCCACCTCCACAGAAGAAGCCGATGCGACAGGCTTTGAAGAGTGGACGATAGGTGCTGCTGACGTCTCTTCGTTGCTTTGATCCACCTCGGTAGTCAGGTCCATCACATCTATTTTGGGTGATGCCGGCTTAGCCACATCAGCTTTCTTCAGATTTGATGATTTTTTACTTTCAGCAATCGGTGTTTCTTTTTTGACCTCTTCTATTTGACCTTCTACTGAGGGAGATGCCTCAGTTTCTTCGATGGTCTCGGGTTGGGTGGAGGGTGATTCAATTACGGTCGGTACCGTTTCTGTTATGGTTTGAGGTTGGTCATCACCTTGCAGTGCAAAGTACAACACCGTTCCCAGGATTCCGGCTGACAGGGTGGCCAGTGCTATTTTCCCAGTCGCTGCTCCTGAAGTTCCTCCAACAGGAACATTATTTAGCATGGTTTTCAGCTCCGCAACACGCGCCTGTTTCACCCCTTCAATAATCTTCTTCTGCAGCGACACTTCAGCCTTCAATTGAGGATCTGCCTCTAACCGCTGCTCAAAATTCACCCTGGCTGCTTCGTCCATGCGGTTGGTCAGGTAGTCATCGATTAATTCAAATTGGCTCATGCTCTTCTAATCTAAAAAGTCCTTTTCTGAATACTGTGATTTAACTAGTTCATCCAGTTTTTGTTTACACTTATACTTTTTTGTCTTGGCAGTATCTGTATTGGCAAACCCAAGTTTGTCCGCTATCTCCTGCATCGACATCTCATCAAAGTAGTAATACATCAAAACCTTTCTACAAGTTTCACCCAGTTGGTTCAGGCACTTGGCCATGATTTTCTCCCTTTCCGGGCTATCCATGTCTATCGTCTCCGATGAGTCCTTTGACTCATTGGTGAGGCGTTTTTTGCGGTCCAGTTCCTTTCTCCAAAGATTCTGACATATGCTGTATACGTATGTACTGATCTTTGAGGTTAGTACCAGCTTTCCCGATCTGGCCTTTTGCCAGAACACCACCAGCGCATCCTGGTAAACATCCCTGGCCTCATCTTCGGTTCCGCTATTGGTGATCACCAACTTGGTCATCATCCGATAGTACTTTTTGTAAATGAACTCCAAAGCCTTCTCATCACCCTTTTGGATTCTTTCGAAGATCTCTTTTTCGTCCATTTTAGAACCTGAGTTGAATACTCTGAATGACACTGCTGGTAACCCTATTTAATGGTAAATGGAAGTATAACAAGTTAAAGATCAATTAATCCAGACAAACGGTCCTAGTTAGACCTCTGCCATACCTGAGTACGAAAAAAGGGTCCCCAGTAACCCCTGACTTTTAGATTTTCGCCATCGAGCCAAAGACGACACCGGTAGATTCGCCCCACTTTGGGGTCAAGAATGGTTCCATCACTGTATTCGTCACCGTCCCGACTCATGTCGCGTATTATTTCCATGCCGATAACCTTTTTGTTATATCGCTCATCATCCTCCGGGCATTCGCTGCAAATGGGGTCTGGATCTTCACCGGGATTTCTGAACAGGTTAGTTATGGTGCCGTATAATTTTTCACCTCTTTCGGTGATTTCTACTACAGATTTCTTCTCGCCAGTTTCGTCATCTATGGTCACCCATTTTCCAAGAACTGACTGACTCAACGCGAGCAGCGGAGAAGCCAGTAGCCAAAAAATCAGAATGATTTTAATCCTATTTCTCATACCCCAAAATAAACAAAAAAGGTCACGCACGAGGCATGACCTTCTTAATTCGTTTACTGCCGACTACTCAGCTTCTTGTATCACATCAGAAGCTTCTGTAATAATTTCAGTTTTAGGCTGTTGATCTTCCTTAAGAGCAGTTGAGTCATCCGACTTGGCTAATAGAGGAGCTATTACCAACGCCACTACTGACATAAGCTTCAGGAGAATATTCAAAGAAGGGCCTGAAGTGTCTTTGAATGGATCACCTACAGTGTCACCGACCACCGCTGCTTTGTGTGGATCAGATTTTTTGTAGTACATCTGTCCATTGATTTCAACACCCTCTTCAAAACTCTTTTTCGCATTGTCCCAAGCACCACCAGCGTTTGACTGGAATATTGCCATGAGCACTCCACAAACAGTAACACCAGCCAACATGCCACCCAGCGATTCCACGCCAAAGCCGGGCATAAAGGCAATAATAACAGGCACTACTACAGCCATAAGGCCTGGCAGCACCATTTCCTTAATAGCAGCTTTTGTAGAAATCTCCACGCATTTTCCGTATTCCGCTTTGCCATCTGCATCTGCGAACGTCTTCTGGTCCTCTGCCGACCATTCCTTGAGTTCTTTGTCACCGTTTCTCTTCATCGCGTCAAGTGCGGCTTTCAACGCAGGAATGTTTGCAAATTGTCTTCTTACTTCTTCGATCATCGCCATCGCTGCG
>DAORAG010000038.1:0-12944 GCA_035344095.1 Cyclobacteriaceae bacterium
GGAAGCCAGATTTTTTCTTTGAAGGAATGAACGTGCAACCTCGTCAAAAGTCTTCTCCCCATACAGCATCTCGGAATTCATTGCCTGCATCTCATCTTCATTAATTTGACTCTCAAGTTTGGAGAGGATCCGCTTCACCTGAACAGGTAGATTGGCTTGAAATACAGCAACCGCGTAATATTCGGGGAAGAAGCCCAGGTCATCTTCCAGCAGAGTCAATCCATACTTCTCAATTTCACCATCAGTAGAATAGGCATCGGTAATTTGAATTTTTCCATTGCTGATTGCCTGATAGGCGAGGCCGTGCTCTATGCCGACAGGGTCAAGCTTAAGATTGTAGGCTTGCTTCAAATTTTCCCAGCCATCTTTCCTTTTTAAAAATTCATAACTCAATGCCATTGACAAATCGTGGTACTGGCGTAGATCAGAAATTTTGGTCAATTGCAATTGAGCGAAAGTCTCCGGTGTGCCCGCAAGCGCATAAGTGTTGTTGAACCCGAACGAAGATGATATCTCCAGATTCAACTCTTTCTGTAATTGTGTGTTAAGTTCAGGCAGAGAGAGTCTGGTTTCACTTTTTAATATTTCCTCTGCGAGCGAACCCGTGTACTCGGGATAAAGATCGATGCCCCCAGTCCGCAATGCTTCAAAGCAGACGACAGTACCTCCCAGGTTAAATTTTCTCTCTACTTCATAACCTTCATCTTCCAGCAACTGAGACAACATCTCCCCCAGGATGTAGCTTTCGTTGAAATGTTTTGCGCCAACTTTGATTACTTGACCGAAGGATGTAAAAGTCAACAGCAAAAAGAATATGGTTGAGAACATTCTCATGCGGTCGTGGTCAGTTCTCCATTTTCAAATTTCAACATAACATCTCCCAGCTTCTGCGCCTCCTCCGGATCGTGTGTCACCATGACAATGCAGCGAGGCTCCATTCTCTGAAGCTTGAGCACCTCCTGATGTATTTCAGTTTTCGTATCAGGATCGAGTGACGAGAAGGGCTCATCAAGCAACATCAATGGGGGATTGAGCAAAATAGCCCGGCATAATCCCACCCTCTGCTGCTCTCCTCCAGACAACTGATAAGGAAACTTGTTTGCATGCGAAGACGGGAGGCTTACCAACTCCATCAGCTCGGCAGCACGCTTCTTTTTCCTTTCGCTACTCCACCCCGCCAGCTTACCTGGCAGCATAATGTTGTCAATCACGCGGAGATGAGGGAAAAGCCCAACCTGTTGCACCGCGTAGCCAATGTTGAGTCGTGCCTGATGGATGTTTCCGTAGTCTAACGGCTGGCCAAACAATTGAACACTTCCCTCGTCTGGAACAATAAGACCATTAATGATTTGTAACAAGGTCGACTTACCACTTCCACTACGGCCGAGTATTACCGTTATTTTGTTAGCCTCTATTTGGAGGGACAAGTTTTGAAACAAGATTTGCGATCCAAAACGATGGGAAAGATTTTCAAGATGGATCGCTATCTCACTCAAGGCGATGTGGTTTCACCAACAATACGAAGACCTGAAAGTGTCAGATGAGGATCGACCTTATCAAAAAAATCGGAAAGTGGTGTAATGATGGAAGATAAGCCTCCTGTCGCTATGGCAGGACAATCAACTCCAATTTCGTGGCGAATGGATTTGATCATGGTTTGCACCAGTCCCTGATAGCCCACAAGAATTCCAGATTGAATGGCTGTTATCGTGCTGGTGCCAAGCACTGAGGTCGGCATTTGCAATGGCACATCAAAAAGTTTAGCCGTGTTTTGCGTAAGCGAGCGAATTGCTGTTTTCAGTCCTGGAACAATTGACACACCTAAAATTTTACCCTTGTCAGAAATGGTGGTGAAAGTGAGTGCTGTTCCAAAGTCGACTACGATGGAAGCTTTTTGGTAATGATCATAGGCGGCCACTGCGTTTGCAACGAGGTCAGAGCCAATTTCATAAGGGTTTAAAACTTCAATTTTTAACTTCTTATAAAGTGGCGGCCCCAACACTACAGGCTCGCAATTGGTGATGGCTATGATGACATTTCGAAGTTTTTCGGTGAGTGACGGCACCACCGAGCTGATTACAACTTTATCGATTGAGCTCTCAGGGATATTTGCCTCGAGGAAATGTTCTCTGATTTTCACACCATAGAATAACTCCGGCTGACTGGATATTGAAGGAACTCTCCAGATTTGGGTCCACTCATTTCCGTCCCATGCACCAATGGTGATGTCGCTATTTCCGGTGTCTACAGCTAAAAGCATTGATTAAGGCCTCACCTCCACACCTTTCCAGAATGCCACCCTTCCCTTAATCACCTTGGCTGCATCCTTCGGCTCGGGATAATACCAGGCTGCATCCCGGTTTTCCTTACCATTTACACTTAGGCTAAAGTAGGAGGCATCTCCTTTCCATGGGCAATGTGTTTGCGTGTCAGAGTCCTTGAAAAATTCTCTCTTTATTGCATCTGGCGGAAAATAATGATTCCCCTCAACCACAACTGTGTCTTCACTTTCTGCAATCAACTCCCCATTCCAAATTGCTTTCATCTTCTTGTGTCTTTATTCTAATAGTCTGTTTTGATTGACTTGTCCATTGGTATTCTTAGCTGATAGCCAATGTTTTCATCCAGCTTTCCATCTAACACATCAAGGCCATATTTAATTCTTTTCGGGTCATCGTACACCAGCGTTCCGAACATCCTATCCCAAAGGGAAAAGATGTTTCCAAAGTTCGTATCCGTCCACGGCCGCTCGAAATGATGATGAAACTTATGCATATTCGGTGTAATGAAGATGATGCTTAGCGTTTTATCCAACCAGACGGGCATGTTGATGTTGGCGTGAGTAAAGTAAGTGAAAAAAATCGTACAGAATCGATATAGAAGGTAGTAAGAAATAGGTGCCCCGATAATGATGATCGCAATCAGCGCAAATGTTTCCCTCAAAAAGTAATCACCAGGATGATGTCGGGTTCCGGTAGTCACGTCCACTTTGGTATCGCTGTGATGAATCATGTGAAACTTCCACATCCATTTAATGCGGTGGAGTAAGTAATGCACAACATACTGCGCCATGAAATCAAGGAACATGATGGCAACCAGTAACTCTACCCAAACCGGAAAGTTTACGAGGTGAAGCAGTCCAAATTGATTTTCACCAAGCCATGTAAATATGCCGACCGTGAGGATGCCAAACAGCAAATTGATCACAAACGTAAAGAGCAGGAAGACGAGATTGACTCCATCATGTTTCCACTTGTTGTAGGGATGCCTCACGAGCGGGTAGTTGCCCTCCAGAAACCAGCACACGACCAAACACGTCACTACCCAGGCCAATTTTTGCCAGGTAGGCATTTGTTCAAAAAAGGTTAAAAACGCTTCCATTTCAATCTACTTACAAAGTCGAAAATAAGAATTTGTAGAGTAATTTTTGCCTGACTGATGCCAGCTGACATAGGGCTGTCACCGTGCATTTCAATCTTTGACCTTGCCATGGCCGATGTAGATGAATTTATTGCCACCCTTCCCCAAAGCGAGCGTATAATTACGCAGCGTCTCCGGAAGATTATTCTGGAAAGCGATCCCAGAATTACAGAAAAGCTGTCCTATGGGGTGCCTTATTTTTCAATTAGACGAAGGATTTGTTTCGTTTGGCCCGCTTCCGCGCCTAATGGACCAAGGGACAGCAAAGTTTCACTGGGATTGTGCTATGGACATTTGATCTCTGATCATGATAGGCTGTTGCAAATGGATGGAAGAACGCAGGTGTCCGTTGCGCGTTTTAGCACCCTTTCAGAAATCGATGAACGCAAAATCAGTGAAATCGTGCAAGAGGCGATTCTTGTAGACAATATGAAGCTTAAGAGAAAATAAGATGGCGGAACCACTAAAATATCTTTACGGACCAGCATTTTTTGAACGACTCTGTCCTGTTCTAAAAGATCACATCCCTGGATTTGATGACACAAGATTCATTCATCGCGTTTTCGACACGGAGTGGCCAGACCTGGAATTGAAGCAACGTACACGCAAGGTAACGCAGTCACTCAGGCACTTTCTCCCTGACGACTTCATCAAGGCTTGCGGTTACCTGGTCGATGCCTCTCGCTCTCTCAAAAATAAAAACGGTGTTGAGATGGCTTATCCGTTTATCTTCTTTCCGGATTATGTTGAGATGTATGGCTTGGATCATTTTGATGAATCAATGAAGGCATTGGAAGAGATGACACAATTGATCAGTGCTGAGTTTGCTATAAGGCCGTTCATTTTGAAGTACCCAGACCAGACGATGAGGCAAATGAAGGCATGGTCCAGGCACGAAAATCATCATGTGCGCAGGCTGTCGAGTGAGGGCTGCCGGCCACGACTACCGTGGGCGATGGGATTACCATGCTTCAAAGAAAACCCGGACGCCATACTTCCCATTCTTGAGAATTTGAAAAAGGACAAATCAGAATATGTGAGAAGAAGTGTGGCCAATAACCTCAACGACATCGCAAAGGATCATCCGGATGTGGTGCTCACTATTGCCAAAAAATGGCAGGGATTAAGTAAAGAAACCGACTGGATTCTGAAACATGGCAGCCGTACCCTATTAAAGCAAGGACATACAACAGCTTTGAATTTTCACGGGTTTGAGCCAAATCTCAAAAGTGAGGTTCGAAAGTTAAAACTATCGCCTGAGAAAGTTCGTATCGGAAGTGCTGCAGAGTTCAGCTTTGACTTTATTAACCGAGAAAAAAAGCCCCATAACTACCGGCTCGAATACGCCATCACTTATCTTACTTCGACCGGAAAGGCCTCAAGAAAGGTTTTTAAAATCACCGAAAAGAAACTTGCAGCCGGTGACAAAATCAATATTGCCCGTAAGCAGCGATTCACAGATTTCACCACCAGAAAACATTTTGCCGGACAGCATAAGCTGGAGATTATTGTAAATGGGAAAATGAAAGCTCAAGCCAACTTTCAATTAGCTTGAACTTCCATTTTTGTGCCACCACGGGCCGTAGATTGTACTTTGTTTAAAATTCGATTCGATAAGCTAATACCGGCACCAGCGGCATCTGATACCACTTCTTTATTTCACCGGCTTGAGGATCAAAATACTGACCTCCCTGATTCTGATGATTGGTTGCGTTCAATAGATCCAACGAGAGAGTTGAGGTTGACTTTGGCCGGTTACGTTTGATGCTCACCCTCACATCTGTTCTGAAGTAGTTGGGCATTCTATCGCTAAAAGCTTGCGACTCAATGTATTCGGTTTCTCCAAGTTGAATAGATCGTGCAATGTCAATTGGAGTATCTCTAAATCCACCGCTATAGGTAGTCTTAATGTTCAAGCCGAACGTCCGATTTTTATTCCAGTGATATTCCTTGCCAGCAGTGAAACTGAAATTGAAGTTTCCATTAAATCGTGTATTTCGAAGTATCCCATCAAGGGCCTTGTACTTTGAATCATAGAGCGATGATGACAACAAGAAATAAACATCATTGTGTGTGAATTGCTCCAATGTCAATTCAATTCCATAGTTTCTGCCCGTTCCTTTGTTTACCAATGGATCTGTAAAGTATCCGTCTTCAATCACCAGGGTAGAAATCGGGCTGGCCGGATCATTTTTTACGGCAATATTGAAAAGGCGCTGATAGTAAGTCTCGGCTTTAATTCTCAAATACTCTGTTAACGATCTGTCATAAGCCAAAACAATGTGATGCGATTTATTCAACCCGATGTCTTTGTTTGGCTGTGATATATTACCGTTCTGATCGGTCACCTCCGCCTCGTACACTCCTATAGGCTGTATCTGGCTGTGCAATCCATAACCCAGGCTCAACGACTGACGGTCGTCCAGAGCATATCGAACTGAGGCTCTGGGCTCCAGTGATTGGCTGCCATTGTCAGTTAGTTGCAAATAGTGGAAGCCAGCATTAAGCGTTAATTTTTCAGTCGCACGAAAATTCCACTGGGAAAATGCCTGGATCGTAGTCGCATTACTTTCTGCATTTAACTTCTCTTCAATGACCTGCGTCTCTGCATCGCGATCGCGCTGGCTCAGGTTATAAAAGTATCGATTGAAATAGGCACCTGATCTGATACTGTGCCGAGCATTGAACTTGTGATTCACTACAGAGCTTGCCAAAAACTTTTTGTTTACATACTTCTGTCTGTATTGAAACTGCGGATCATAGTTATCGTCCAATCTAAATTCTTCGTATCCATTGTCGTTTCCTGAAAATACCACCGAAGATTGAACGTACGTGTTCTGTCCTGCATTAATCACATGCTTTAGTCCTGCAGCCCCTGTATTTGAAAAATAACTTGAGTTAAGTCGCATGTCTTCCTCATCCCACTTGGTGGAATCTCTTTCTGCATCTTGCTTTTGATCGCTCAATCCACCGAATCCATAAAGGGAAAAATTACCGAGTTTGTTGGTCGGCAAATAAAAATGATAACTCAAATCCTGAAAGTTGGTAACCGCGTCACCGACATTCACGCCAAGATTACCCAGTATGCTTAAAGTTGAATAACGATAGTTAACCAAATAAGAACCGCGGTAGCTGTCTGAGAAAGGCCCTTCTGCCGCTACATCTGTACCAAGAAAGCTACCCTGAATAGTGTATTCTCTCTTTTCATTATTTCCTTTTCGAAGATTCAAATCAAATACGCCCGCCAATGCATTACCATATTCAGCTGGGAATGCACCGGTCATAAAATCAGAGTTTGTCAGTAGCTGTGAACTCAGAATTGAAATTCCTCCACCTGACGTTGCCACATTTGCAAAGTGGTTCGGATTGGGGATGTCTGCGCCTTCCATTCTCCACAACAATCCATAGGGTGAATTTCCGCGAATAGAAATTGAGTTGTTACCATCGTCAGTTGATACGACACCTGCATAAGACGTCACCATCCTCGCAGGATCGTTAACAGCAGCAGCAAATTTTCTGGTCTCCTCAACGGAAAAAGTTCTTGCACTGACTACAGCCATCTCATTCAGTGGCTTGTCTTTTTCCACATCAGGCGTTACCACGATCTCATCCATCTGCATGATGTCCTCTTCGATGAAAACATTAAGAACAACTTCCTTACCTGAGTTCACCACAATGCCGGGAAGAATCAGTTCTTTATAACCAACAAAACTTATCCGCAGTGAAATATTGCCAACAGGAATATTGGTGAGTTTGAAGGTTCCATCCATGTCGGTGGTGGTGCCAACGATAGGGTCGGACCCCATTACAATTACTGTGGCACCGGGCAGAGCCATCTCCGAAACTTTGTCGGACACAGTGCCGCGTACCGTTTGTGTCAGAGATTGAGCACGAACCAAAATTGAACTGGCAAGAAGAAATAGGCTTAAAAACAGTCTGGTCATATCATTTTCGCTTTTGTGCCGATATGACAATCAACTGTCGGGTACCCCCTACTCGGAAGCTCGAAATTTTAAAAGAACCTAATGCCTACCTTTCCTCCCCACCAGAATTTCAGGTTATTTCCGTTGGTGAAGTTATGCTCGCTGATAATTGATGGGTTGAAATCAGTAAAGAGCACCGGATTTTCTGTGTAGGTCGGATCGGATAAATAAGAATTCAACGTAGCGCCCGCGGTGATCGAGAGGCCCTTCACAATCTTGAAATCAAGACCGAGATAGAGTTTGTTTAACAAGCTGACTGAATTCGTAAAGCTACCCTTGTTGACATGGTTCGCAGTCAGATCGATATTGAGATCGAGCCACCTCGTTAACCTAGGAGCTGTACCAACTCCGTATCCAAAAGACCAAATGTTTTGCTCGTTGGGATTGAGTGCACC
This sequence comes from Cyclobacteriaceae bacterium, assembly GCA_035344095.1. Taxonomy (GTDB): domain Bacteria; phylum Bacteroidota; class Bacteroidia; order Cytophagales; family Cyclobacteriaceae; genus ELB16-189. The sequence goes on from DAORAG010000038.1 coordinate 7,799, forward strand.
CGGGCTTGTAGAACCATCAAGGCTCTCAGGTTTTAACCCGGCCGTGATGATGTTATAAAAATGCTGGACACCGGTGCGGAATGAAGCATTGACATAAAATATTTCATCAGCAGAGAACTCCAACTTATGGTAGCCACGACTCACAAAACTCATCAATCCAATGGGAACACCCCTGATGCTGTCGGCAAAATTCAATAAGCCAATCTGTGATCCCTCAATATTGTGTGCGAAGTTGATCAAGCCAGCTACCTGCGCACCTTTCATTTGGTGTGTAGCAAAATTCAGCAACCCTGCCACCTGAGCTCCGGTATAGTTGCTGGGCTGAATATTAAATAGTCCGGCAAACTGGGTGCCTTGCGAGGCCCGGCCATTCACGTTAAACAATCCGGCAAACTGTCCTCCGTTCACTGAATCAAGATTGGCATTGAACAGTCCGGCAAATTGAAATGCATCCACTCGTCTTCGGGTGGTGTTTGCCAAACCGGCAAACTGAAAGCCTTGGGTTGTCCCTCCCACAGTGTTAACGAGTCCGGCAAATTGTCCAAACCGCACGTCACGCCTGTCAATGTTGAACAGCCCTCCAAACTCCAACTTATCAGTACCCATTGAATAACCCCCGAGAATATTAAAGGAGTAACCATTTACAACGTTTCCACTTAGCTTATGATTGGTACCCACAAAAGGCACAAAGGACACTTGAAAGTCACGATAGAGCGGATCTTTGATGTTGTTCATATTTACTCCGCCCTTTTTGCGAGAGAAGATGTTTTTTGAAAACACATTCTTCTGCAAAAAGTCTCTCACATTAAACTTGTTCCTTGGTTCCTCTCGCGGAAATCGCTCTGCCCTTGGCTCGTTGGTAGCCATCGAAACAGTATCCTCAACCACCACATCAATTACAGGGTTTGCGTCAGCCACTGTCACTGGCTCCGACTCAGGCGTCATCATCATATTGATAAATTCTGTTTTACCCGGAATCAGATAGATAGAGGTGTCAAGAAAACCTCGTTTGCTAAAATTGAGCGTCTCCTGTTCTTCTGGATTATCGAATGTGATTTTAAAATATCCAAATTGATCCGTGATAACTCCCGTGAGTGTTCTCTTGTTGTAAATACTCACGTCAGCAAGTTTTGTTCCGTCAGTAGGGTTAATTACATATCCGCTAATTACGGCCTGTGCTTGCGCAACCGCTTTTCTGGATGGCGCTGCTGCACGCGTCAGAATAACGTAGTTACCTCTTCCCTTGGCAACAAGAGACTCACCAAATAAGGAATTAAGTATCTCGCGTACCGACTTGTCATCAAAGCGCTCTGTTACTGTCTGGTTGCTGTTGAGAATCGAAGGGCTATACGAAAAATTGAATCCCCCTGCCCGCGAAATCTTCGTGAGGGCAGCATCAACAGGCTCATTGTGCAATTCAATGGACACACTTCTCTCCAATGGAGGAATGTTTTGTGACCACACCTGCGCACAAATCATCGATGAAAAAAAGATCAATAGTAAAACTCTCCTCATAATCAGTCTGTGCAACTTATTCCGTCAAGTACATATTCATCACCCTCTTTTGTCACCGTTAGAGAAAGGGTTTCAGCGATGATAGCTACGATATCTTCGATCTTTTCGTTGCGGAATGACACGTTCAAACGACAAGATTTAATTTGATCATTCGCCAGGCGGACCTTAGTGGAGTAAACCGAGTTCAAATCGTCCACGATGGTCTGTAAATCGGCATTGTGGAAGGCAAAAATTCCCGTTTTGTAGGCAAGCCGGTTGGTATCCATTTTCAAGAGCCGCGCAAAGGACTGTGTCTTTTTGTTGTAAATACCTGTTTCACCTGCGCCCAGGTTCAGACCTGCATCCTTGAGTGTATAGAAGGCTACCTCGCCAGTTTCAACATAAACTTCCACAGTTTCACGCTCAGGGAAAGCCGTCACATTGAAGGTGGTGCCGATGTCTTCAATAATTACATCTCCTGCTTCAATCACAAAAGGCTTTTCTTCTTCATGCTTCACTTCGAAGAAAGCTTCACCTTCAAGCACTACGGTCCGCTTCTTGTTGCCCGGGTGGTAGGCGTATTGGATCGTACTGTTTTTATTTAACACGGCAAGACTTCCATCAGGCAATGTGTCTCTTACAATTTCATTTTTTGAATCAATCGCGAGTGTTTCTATCGGCTGGCTAAGCCATTGATAAACAAAATAGCCCGCCCCAACGGTCAAGAGCAATAGCGCAGCTATTCTCAACGCACTCCAATAGGGCGTCATAGTTACTGATCGACCTCGTGGCCTTTCCATTTTTGAATGCACCTTGCGCCAGGCAGCATCTACATCAAACTTTTGCAAATGCCGTGCACGGGCAGACTTCTGAAAAATCTCCTGAAGGTGTAAGAAGTACTTGGTGTTGGCTTCACTTTGGGCAGTCCATTGTTCTACCTGAAGACGCTCAGCGGTCGTAGCCTCCCCTGACAAGTACTTGCCTATCAAATCATCAATATGGTCGAAACCGTCAGTCAATCCATCAATTAATAAATCCGTTCATTAGTATGATTAGTATCGGCAGGTACTCCTTCAGTTGCTCTCTCATAATCTTAAGTGCCTTACCGATTTGGTTCTCTACTGTCTTAATTGAAATATTTAGTTGCTCCGCTATCTCCGAGTATTTCAGTTCTTCAAACCTGCTCATTTGAAATATCAGCCTGCATTGTTCAGGCAATGCCATCATCGCTTCACCAATTTTTTGATCTAATTCTGAGGAGATAATAGATTGCGAAACCGATTCGTGGCTCTTGTCTGCAGTTGCCATCGACTCGTCAACATGCTTGCGTTTGATTTTTGAGTGCTTGATCGCATTGAGACAGGTATTGCGCACCGCCCGATAGAGGTACGATTTCAATGATGTCTCAATTGTAATGTTGTGTTTCTTCTCCCAAACGTTCAGAAACGTGGATTGGACGATCTCTTCCGCCTCGTCACGGTCGTCCAGAAAAGAATAGGCGTAGTTGCACAATGCCTCATAGTGCATCCTGAAAATCATCTCAAAAGCGGTTTCGTCTCCTTCCTTAAGGGCCTTAAACTGATCGATTTCCGCTAATTCCACTCGATACTATTGAAGCTACAGCGCAATTTACGGTTTTAAGGCGTCAGGGTTAGGACAACTGAAAAAGTTAATACCCCTATGAGCCACCTAGAATGAAACAAAAAAAGGCGGGTTAGAAGTCCCGCCTTGTTTTATACTTGTATCTGAACCCGACTAAGGAATCACTGCATCAAATTGGTAGACCCTTGGCAGGTCGCTATTCTCGTTAACTGACACTTTGAGATCTTGTATGATGCCGTTTTTGATGTCATAAACCCAGCCATGAATATATGGCGCCTTCTTCGTTCGCCATGAGTTCTGGATGATGGAGGTTTTGCTCAGATCATACACCTGTTCAATCACATTAAGTTCGATAAACCTGTTTTCTCTTTTGACCATATCCGGGATGGCATCCAACTCCTTTTGATGCAATCGGTAAACATCTTTGATATGGCGAATCCAATTGTCAATCAAACCGAACTGTTGGTTGCTCATGGCTGCACGTACGCCACCACACCCATAATGTCCACAAACAATTACATGTTGCACTTCGAGCACGTTAACGGCATAGTCAAGCACACTCAGCATGTTCATGTCGGTATGGACAACCATGTTCGCAATATTGCGATGCACAAACACTTCTCCAGGAGGGGCTCCAATAATTTCATTGGCCGGCACGCGGCTGTCTGCACAGCCTATCCAAAGCACAGGTGGTTTCTGTCCGTCTGCCAGTTTTTTGAAGAAGTTGGGGTCTTCTGCCAGCTTCGAGTCAACCCAAGCGCGGTTGTTGTCCAGTAGTTTTTTATATAGTTCCATTAGTTATGTTTTTCTTGTGAATACCCTTCTAATATATTTTTTAAATCATCTGTTTCTGCATTGTCGATATGGCGCTTTTCCAAATTCCGCACCAGCCATTCAGAAGCACCAGCAAAATTACTGAAGCAATGTGCTTCCGGCACCATGCCTGGGATAATCCCAATTTTCGTGAACTGATCTTTCACATTTTCTCTTATGCCCGCAAATAACACCCAGGCATTCTTGTCCTTCAAACTTGTAATCACATCTTTCAGTGCATACAGGCCTGACTGGTCCACAAATGTCAAATGCTCCATCCGAAACAGTACCGCTTTTACCTCTTTTGTTCTTGTGAACTGCTCTTGAAATTTGGTGGAAAAGCCAAAAAACAATGGCCCATGAATTTCGTGGATAAAAACTTCTTTTGCCAGACATGAAGGTGCTATTTCCTTTATTTCACCAATGTTGGTGGGTAGCGATCCAATAGGTTCGATCGAGCTTGCCTCCTCACCTCGTTCTGCCGAGCGTTTAACGAAGAACAATGCAGATAAAATCAAACCAACACTCACTGCCCACAACAAGTCAACAAACACCGTCATGGCCACTACAATCAACATCACAATTGCGTCCGCACGCGGAACCTTTGCCAAATCACCGAGTCCACGATAGTCAATGATACCAACGCCAACTGTAATAAGTATGCCAGCCAACACCGCCAATGGAATTTCAGCGGCATATCTTCCCGCACCTACCAAAACAATCAGTAAGAAAATGCCATGGATCACTCCGGAAAAGGGGGTCTTTCCACCCGATCGGATGTTAACTACTGTTCTCATCGTAGCTCCTGCGCCTGGTATACCTCCTATGAGTGCAGAAAGCATGTTGCCTAATCCCTGCCCAACCAATTCACGATTGCTGTTGTGACGAGTTTTGGTGAGATTGTCTGCCACCACGGATGTGAGCAGTGAGTCAATTGATCCTAACGCTGCCAGTGTAAGGGCCGGGGTTAGCACCAGAGCGAAGGTTGAAAAATTTAATTCTCCAAAAACCGAAAGGTTAAGATCAGGTAAGCCCTCCGGGATATTACCAATTTTTGGCACATCCATCGGCACGAATTGAGGAATCAGAGATACGGCAATGAGCGCCACTAGCGTGCTCGGAACGGCCCGCGTAACTCTAGGGAAAAGATAAATGACAGCGATAGTTGCGACTCCCAAAGCCAGAGCAGCCACATTTATATTTTGCAACGGTGTAGCTATGCCAGCAAAAACGTCCA
>DAORAG010000039.1:0-12911 GCA_035344095.1 Cyclobacteriaceae bacterium
TGCCAGACTTATGTACCAGTCGGAGGCACTCACCCTTCGCAAGAAGGAACCCCAGTCCAATATCCTCAACCTCTTTCACTTCACCTGGAAATAGAATAGAACCAGAGCGACTCATCAAACCTTCGGATGTGATCATCACATCGTCATTGATATCACCACATAAATACTGCTCCGAAATGCCAGTTAATCTTGCTTTTACTTTCTCTTTACCATTCTGATCCATGAAGCCATAGCGATCATTTTTTAAGAATGGAACCCAAAATCCTTCCTCCAGATTTTTTGCATTACGTAGTGAATCGGTCATCATCCCTACCGGTAGCTGCTCATTCCTCTCCACACTTATATAGTAAGCCAGATCTCTTACCTTTTTTGAAAAGGCAGACCGATTGCCATACGTATTTATGAATCCTGCTAAATCACTCAGCTTACCCGAGGCTGTGCTAATTTCAAAGATTTGGCGAAGGGCTTGATTTGCGTAAGGGCTTCGTGGATAGTTTTGAAAAAAAGATCTGAAGCTCTTTAGCTTTCCGTCTCTTGTCTTGTCTTCAAAAAGTAATTTCTCATACCTTGACTTAGCCTCAACAGCACGATGCGAGTCAGGATATTTTGAAAGGTACTCATCAAAACTTTGATAGCTGTTCACCTTCAAGGCATCCAAAAATGCAACTTCATCTCTCAGCTCGGTGGCATTAGATTGGTACTTTGAATAGACAAAGCGATTGAGGAAGTCGTTGTAAGAAGCTTCGCTATTTGTATTCTTTGCTCGTACAAATGCTGCACTGTCAATGTCTGCGATCATCAATGCCAGTCGACTGCTGTCAATAGGGAAGCGACTTAAGCGATCTCTCTGGCGTTCATCATAGCGCTTAAAATCAGCCAATGCCAAAAGTGCGTAGTGATAGGCAGAGTCGATATTAAAATCGGGATTTGCGGCTTCAAAATACCAGAGTGAATAGAGGAAGTGACCCTCCACATTGACCGAATCTTTCCGCAAGGATTTAATGATCGAGTGTTCAGCCTTCGCCCATTTTTGTTTTTCGATTCGCGACTGCGCGACTTTTTCAGCGCTAACCTGCCCAAAGGCTGGCCCACACGACAAAAGGAAAAGAAATATTGTAAAGCCGTTTACACGCACGTATTCTAATTGAATCCCAAAGTTCCCCATTTCCTGAATAACGCAAAATTGCATTAGTATCCCGATCATGAGGCGGTTTCGTTGACATTAAACGGTTAACAGCTCATAATCTGGTTGAACTGCGCCTGTTAATTTGAATGCACGACATTTTTGGCCATAATCAGCTAGTCTGCAAACTAATTTTTTGCATGGGAGCTTGCATTGCATAAATTCGCAGCCAAATTGTTTCAGAAGACTTTGTGACAATTTTTTTCGGGGTGTAGCGCAGCCCGGTTAGCGCACCACGTTAGGGACGTGGGGGCCGGAAGTTCGAATCTTCTCACCCCGACCAATATTTTTGATGGTAAATAAAAAGCTCTCAGACTTAAGTAATCTGAGAGCTTTTTATTTGACTTAATTCCGCTGTCTACTCAGGCCAGGCTCCAATACCTCCAGATAGATTATAAACTTTATATCCCTCTTTGGCCAGCATATGGCAAGCATTGCCACTTCTCGCACCACTGCGACAAAACAAGAAATACTCTTTGTTTTTATCCAGTTGCAGAAAGCGCTCCATGAACCCTGCCGACATAAAGTCGATATTTCTCGCTCCTCTGATAGATCCCGACTGAAACTCTCCGGGAGTTCTAACATCTACCAATATGCCCTTGGCCGCATTGTACTTTGTCTTGAAATCCAGCCCTCCAAGATCCTCATACTCTTTTGTTCTCGAAAACAGATTAAACATATCCTACTATAAATTAATTTTCAGTTACTACTGGGTTTCCGGTATTCACCCATTCATTCATACCACCGGAATAGTTCTTGACGTTCTTAAATCCATTCTTCACTAGCAGTGAATATCCTATCGCAGTTCTGTCTCCAGACTGACAATGAATCACTACCTGTTGATCTCGTTTCACCTTGTCCAGGTTTTTTTCGAGCGTACCGATGAAGAGGTTGTCCACTCCTTGAATATGACCGGCCTTGTATTCAGCCGCTCCACGGAGATCAAGAATCTGCGTGTGATTGGTTTCCCTTATCTTTTTAAATTCGTCTATTGAGATCACATTGCTCTTCTCAAGCTTGTTACCCAACTCACTCCACACTTCTACATTGGGCACATAGCCATACACATTGTCCAGACCTATTCGCATCAGCTTGCGCATTAAGTCATCATGCTTTGATTCCTCTGCAATGAGAATGAATGGTTCCTCATACGATAAGAACCAACCCATCCAGGTGGCAAAAGCATTATTACCCTGAATATTGATAGTACCAGGAATAAACCCTGCTGCAAATTCAGTCTTTAAGCGTGTGTCAATTATTTTAACACCTTTGTCCATAGAGGATTTAAACTCTTCCTTCGTCAACTTCCTGAGCTTTGGCACCTCCGTTAAAAGCTTGCGATCAATCTTATTTAGCTTCTTCATCATTGCGAAATATTTTGGTGGTTCAGGTTGATCCTCCAAAAGATATTTCACAAATCCGTTTTCGTTACCCTCGTATTGCAGAGCCCAGTTTCTCACTTTCTCATAGCCAACTGTTGTGCTCGGTACAGCACCTAATGCCTTACCACATGCAGACCCTGCCCCGTGCCCTGGCCATACCTGTATATAGTCTTCCAATTGGCGGAAACGTTCCACAGATTTATACATCTGATGCGCACCTACTTCTTTGGTTCCTTTGATCCCTGCAGCCTCTTCCAATAGATCAGGACGTCCCACATCTCCAACAAAAACGAAGTCTCCAGTGAACAACATCACTGGCTTATCACTCGCTGGCACATCAGTCAAAAGAAAACTGATACTTTCCGGGGTGTGACCTGGGGTGTGAAACACCTCAAATTTCAGATTCCCTACGTTGAATGTGCTTCCATCCTTCAAGCCAACATGCGGAAACTCGTATAACCATCCTTCACCCCCCTCATCACTCAGGTACATTTTAGCGCCTGTCAACTCAGCGAGCTCACGTGATCCCGATAAAAAGTCAGCATGAATGTGAGTCTCTGCCACATGGGTGATCTTCATGTTATTCTGCCTGGCAATTTCAAGATATGTGTCGACATCCCTTTTTGGGTCGATCACAATTGCCACACCTTCTTTCTGGCAGCCAATAAAGTAACTTGCCTGAGCCAAGGTTTTATCGTAAACATGTTGAAAATACATATGTCCGTTATTTATTAAGTCTGACTAATTTCAAAAATCGAGTGCAAATATCCGAAGATTTGTTTTTGTAAAAAGTGACGATAGTCACACAACAAAAAATTCAGTTCACCAGGCTTTTTTTTAGAGCTCGCTCACGGTTATTCTATTGCGTCCCAATTGAATCTTATTTTTCTTCTCCAGCTGTTTGAGCAGTCGGGAAACCACTTCCCGCGCGGTTCCCAGTTCGTCCGCCAACTGTTGGTGTGTGGTGGTAATTTCATTCGACCTGGTTAAAGTCACTTTCTTTCGCAGTAGTTCCCATAGGCGGTCATCCATATTTTGAAATACTACCGCATTCACTACTTCCAGCAACTCTTCAAATCGTGTATTATAAAGCTGAAAGATAAACTCAAGCCAGGCCGGATTACTTCTGATCAATTCAGTGGCTTTGGTCACAGGCAGTATCAGTACTTTTGACTCCTCCTCTACCACTGCCCGAATCTTGCTCGTTCCGTTGCACATTGCCCCAAGAAATGACATCACACAACTCTCACCTGGCTTGATATAATACAGCAAAATTTCACGACCCTCTTCGTCCACCTTGAATACCTTGATAGTGCCACTTAGGACAATGGGCACATTTCTGATGTAGTCATTCTCATCTATAATAACAGTATTGGGCTTAAGCACTTTTACGGTGCCTTCCTTCAAAAGGCTGTCAAGTAATGGTTTGCTTATTTGCAGGCCCGGGAGTTGGTCAATCATAGTACAAGTATTCGTTTATCAAGATAAAAACAACACAGAACTTTCTCATTAAATTCCATCAGGATCATCAAGGCGCACCCGTACTTCAGGGCACTCAGGTTCATCATTATGTTGCTAAAAATCCAAAAAATGATAGCTTTACCTATCATTCTTACAACATAATACCTGATCCCAACTATCACCTTTTTCTCATGCAACACTGGAAAATCAAGCTCTCGTTATTCCTCAATTATTTCGTCTTCGCCATTCTTCTGAATAGCGTTGGCACGGTCATCCTCCAGGTGCAGGGCAACTATGGCGTATCAGAGTCATCTGCCAGCATACTTGAAGCCTTCAAAGACCTAAGCATCGCATTCGTCTCTTTCCTGATCGCCTCCTACATCGTTAGAATTGGATATAAAAATACCATGCTCATTGCACTTGGCCTTATCTCCTTTGTTTGCTTCCTCATGCCGTCACTGAATAGTTTCGCAATGACGAAAGTGTTGTTCGCTGCTACGGGTACAAGCTTTGCCCTTATCAAAGTATCGGTGTATGCTACCATAGGCATAGTAACTGATAACAAAAAAGACCATGCAAGCTTCATGAATTTTATCGAATCGTTCTTCATGATTGGGATCCTTACAGGATATTTCATCTTTAGCATGTTTGTGAGTGATGACGATCCACTGTCTACAGAGTGGTTTAAGGTTTACTACCTGCTGGGCGGCATTTCGCTGTTGGCTTTTTTGCTTTTACTCAGCACCAGCCTTGATGAGTCGTCCGTAGCCCCGTCAGAGGAGAAATCATTTGTTCAGGAATTCTTAGACATGATCAAGCTGGCCATCAAGCCGCTTGTCCTTGTCTTTATTTTTAGCGCATTCATTTACGTCTTGATCGAACAAAGTGTGATGAGTTGGCTTCCAACCTTTAACAGTAAGGTGCTTCAGCTTCCTATTACGCTTAGTATTCAGATGGCCAGCATTCTTGCAGCATCCACGGCTATTGGAAGATTTGCTGCAGGAGTTGTGCTCAGAAAAATTCATTGGTTCAATGTGCTGGTCATTTGTCTTCTGTCGGCATCAGTCCTGGTGCTGGTTGCGATCCCTCTGGCACAAATTGAACATGGACCCGTTACCGGTTGGGGTTCCGCACCGCTTGGTGCTTTTGTCTTTCCTTTCATTGGATTATTTCTTGCACCGATCTACCCAGCGATCAACTCGGTGATTCTGAGTACCCTTCCAAAAGTGCAACATGGACCAATGTCGGGACTGATTGTGATTTTCTCAGCCCTTGGTGGAACAACAGGATCTATTATTACAGGAAATATTTTTGAGTCATTCGGTGGTGAATCAGCATTTTACTTTTCTCTGGTGCCCATCACGATTCTAATCGTGCTGCTCTTCCTTTTTAACAGGCTTCAGAAAAAAACTGACACTGACATTCAAATGTCTACTACCGCTTCACATTAGAAAAGAGCATGGAGATTCATCAAACAGGAGATTTCTTCGAGGCAGTTCAGCTTTTGCCTGTCTTTCCCGACAGCAAAACATTTCCCGATTGTGTGCCAAAGCGTGATCTGGAAGCTATCGTATCGGATTATCACACAGAGCGAAGCAAGGCTGGTTTTAACCTGAGTCATTTTATACTTAAAAACTTTCAAACACCAGAAGCGCACTCGACAGGATTTGAAAGCGACACCAATGCTTCAGTGACAGCCCACATCGAAAAACTTTGGGATGTGCTCACCCGAAATCCAGATGAAGGTCATGGTTCTTTAATACCACTTCCCAATTCATACATAGTTCCGGGAGGAAGATTTGGTGAGATCTATTATTGGGACTCTTACTTTACCATGCTCGGCTTGCGCGAATCGAGAAGGATTGATCTAATGGAGAACATGGTGAAAAACTTCGCCCATCTGATTGACAATCATGGATATATTCCAAACGGAAACAGGACCTACTACCTGGGAAGATCTCAACCTCCATTTTTCACTTTGATGGTCAAATTACTCAGCGAAGCTTCGAAAGATGATTCCATTTTGACCAAGCATTTACCTCATATTGAAAAAGAGTATTCGTTTTGGATGAATGGCGCAGGGCGACTTACACCTGAAGAGAATGCAATAAAACGAGTGGCGATGTTGGAAGACGGATCTCTTTTAAACCGATTTTGGGATGAGAATGACTCACCAAGACCTGAAGCGTACAAAGAAGATATCGAACTCGCCCATGATACTGATTCAAAAGCAAACTTATACCGGCACATCAGAGCGGCAGCAGAATCCGGCTGGGACTTCAGTAGCAGGTGGTTTAAAAACCCTGACAAGTTCAGCTCGATTCATACCACTGACATCATTCCAGTGGACTTGAATTGTCTGCTGGCCGATGTAGAGGTGACGCTGTCAGAAATCTATTTGCGTCTAAATCAATCTGAAAAAGCGAAGTCATACAACGAGGCCAGTGAACGAAGAATTAGTGCTATCAAAAAGTATTGTTGGGATGAATCTAAGTCGTTCTTTTTCGATTTTGACTTCACGCAAAACAAAAAGACCGATAGCCTGACGCTTGCGGGCGTATTTCCTCTTTTCTTTTCTATAGCCAACGATGGGCAAGCACAAAAAGTGGCTCACGTCATTAAAAAAGAATTTCTAAAACCGGGAGGGCTTACCACTACAATTCAAAAAACAGGTCAGCAATGGGATGCACCGAACGGATGGGCACCCCTGCAATGGATAACTTTCGCTGGTCTAAAAAATTATCAACAGCACGAACTCGCAGACACCATTAAATCCAACTGGCTAAAAACTTGTGAAGGTGTTTATCGCGAAACCGGAAAAATGATGGAAAAGTATGATGTTTTCGGTAGTGGAGAGGTAGGCGGTGGCGGTGAATACCCGAATCAAGACGGCTTTGGGTGGACCAACGGTGTTTACCTGGCGATGAAAAACGCCTAGGTTATTTCTTCCCCTGCTTCAAATCGCGGAAAAAACGCGCCCAGTTGAATGGGTTCAGGAATGGATTGACTCTGGGCTGAAATCGGTCATTGATTGCTCCAGAATATTGATCCATGTAATACCGATAGTTCGCATTACCATCCATTGGCGTGGTGCGTAACATCAGCGCGAGTAACTCAGCGTTCATCGCCCTCGGATCGACACCATTATCAAAAGGAATATTTAATGCCAGCACTGCCTCCTTAAAAACCTCTTCTGTCGGGAATGGCATAATTTCAACCTCCTTGAGATAGGTGACGTCCGGAACCATTTCAACAATTATGGTGAGAAATTCCGAAGCCGATGGTGGTACGATATAATGTCTACGGGTATAACCCACAGAGCTGATCACCACGCTATCGCCTTCCAACACGGGCATGGAAAAGTAGCCTGCCCGATTTGAAGTAGTACCTCGCCCAGCTTTAGGTACGTATACGTGCACTCCTGGCAGCCCCGATACGCTATCCTCGCTCAGGATCACACCCGACAATTGAATCACCCGCTTTTTACTCTGCCCAAATCCCTGTGTAGCTGCACTACAGAGCAAAAAGGCAAGAAAAACTAAAAACCAACCTGTTTTACGTCCAGCCATAATCTCAACTTTTCAAAGATAGGAATTGAGTACTATCTCACCTAATGTGACAACGAACCATTTAGATTGATGTTTTTATATTAACTTGAGCGAGCGTAAAAATGGTGCCATTCGCCAATTATTTACACCAGCGGCATGCGGCTAAAACACTTCAACATCGACATAGGCGCTCAGATTTTTCTCTCCTGCTCCGACACTTCGAGACTGCGTATCCTGAACCTGATTATGAGCAATGGTGAAATGTGCATCAGCGATCTAGAAAAGATTCTGGAATTCACTCAAACAAAAACATCGCGTCACCTCATTTACCTTAAAAATTCCGACATTCTCACCATCAGAAAATACAATCAGTGGGTATTTTATCAAATCAAGGATGAAGTGTTTGATATCATAAAGCAGATACTGCAATTCATCAGCCGAGACCCCGTACTACAGAAGGATCAGCAGGTATACGAGACTTTATATTCTAACCGGGAGCTGGCCTTAAATAAACTTAATATCCGTTCCATCATCCGCGACTAGAACGTGACCTCCTCTTACAAGTGTGTTATCTTTGATCTCGATCATACCCTTTGGGACTATGATACCAATTGCGCAGAAGCACTCCAGGAATTATATCACAAACATGAGCTGAGAGAAAAAGGAGTCGAGTTCCAAAACTTCCTTGAAGTATTTGTTGATATGAATACGAGGATGTGGGATCAGTTTGACCTGGGATTGATCCAGAGAGACGTAATACGTTACCAGAGATTTCACCGTATACTGACTGCCGTAGGTGTAGATGACTATAGGCTTTCCCTGGAGATGTCTTCAGACTACGTGAGCCTTTCGCCAACCAAAAAAAATCTATTGCCCAACGCCAAAGAAATCCTTGACTACCTCAAAGGAAAGTACAAGATGATCATTATCACCAATGGATTTGAAGAAATTCAATCCGTTAAACTCTCGTCATCCGGCATAAGCAACTACTTCGAGACTGTGATCACATCCGAAAAAGTTGGTTTCAAAAAACCGGCTCGTGAAATATTCGATTATGCTTTAAGAGGGCGTTTCCATGAAAATCACGAGGTGCTAATGATTGGAGATAACCTTAACACGGACATCAAGGGAGCGAACAATGCAGGAATCCACTCGGCCTATTTCAATCCGCTTCGCAAGCCACATAATCATACAACCACATATGAAATTGCGGATCTGATCGAACTTAAATCTATCCTCTGATCGTTGTTAAATTGATTACCTTTGCCTCCCCTGACGAGGAAAAATTATTCGTACAACAAAATATCTTACACAATATGGCTAATGGCTTTTTTAATGTACCTGCCCCAAAGAATGAACCTATCATCGCTTATGGCGCAGGAACCAAAGAACGAGCTTTACTAAAGAAAGAACTTGAGGAAGCACGCGCGAAACAAATTGATATACCTATGTACATCGGTGGCGATGAAGTTCGCACAGGCAACAAGATTCCCATGTCTCCCCCTCATGATCACAAACATGTGTTGGGGCACTTTCATGAAGGTGACAAAAGTCACGTTGAACAAGCGATAGCCGCTGCGATGGCAGCAAAAGAAATGTGGTCCAACCTGGACTGGGAACACCGCGCTGGAATTTTCCTGAAAGCTGCTGACCTCATCGCGGGACCTTACCGCCACAAGATCAATGCAGCTACAATGCTGGGACAATCGAAAAATGCTTTCCAGGCAGAAATTGACGCAGCCTGTGAATCGATAGATTTCCTTCGATACAATACGCACTTCATGACGGAGATCTATAGAGATCAGCCGGTATCTTCCGCTGGTGTGTGGAACAGAATGGAGTATCGCCCGCTAGAAGGATTCATTTTCGCTTTAACCCCTTTTAATTTCACAGCGATTGGCCTTAATCTACCCACCAGTGCAGCCATGATGGGTAATACCATCGTGTGGAAACCTGCCTACACACAGGTATATTCTGCTAATGTAATCATGCAGGTACTGAAAGAAGCAGGTTTGCCTGATGGCGTAATTAACCTGGTTTACGTAGATGGCCCCGCAGCTGGAGAAGTGATTTTCAATCACAAAGACTTTGGTGGAATACATTTCACCGGAAGCACCAAGGTATTCCAGACTGTGTGGAAGACAATTGGCGAAAACATTTTCAAGTACAAGTCTTATCCCCGTATCGTTGGTGAAACTGGTGGGAAGGATTTCATCATGGCACATAAGAGTGCAGATCCGAAGGCTATTGCAACCGCCATTAGCCGTGGCGCATTTGAATACCAGGGACAGAAATGTTCTGCCGCCTCTCGCTGCTACATACCATCTAACCTTTGGGATGATGTAAAGAAATATCTGTTGGATGATCTCAAATCAATGAAGATGGGCCCAACTGAAGATTTCACCAATTTCATCAATGCTGTAATCGATGAAAAAGCGTTTGATAAAATCACGGGCTACATCGAGCAAGCGCGTAAGAATCCACAAAATGAAATCATCGCAGGTGGTAAGTACGACAAGTCAAAAGGCTACTTCATCGAACCAACCGTGGTGCTCACCAAAGACGCTTCTTCGGTAACGATGTGCGAGGAAATTTTTGGACCTGTGGTAACTATCTACGTTTATCATTCCGAAAATTATGAGCAAACGCTTGAGCTGGTTGACCAAACTTCACCTTACGCATTGACTGGATCTATTCTTGCCAGAGATCGTTATGCGATTGAAATGGCAACGAAAAAATTGACCAACGCAGCAGGCAATTTTTACATCAATGACAAGCCGACTGGAGCCGTTGTCGCGCAGCAGCCATTTGGTGGATCGAGAGGTTCCGGCACCAACGACAAGGCCGGTGCTAAAATGAACCTCTTGAGATGGACGTCCATGCGCACGATCAAGGAAACATTTGTTTCACCTACAGATTACAGATATCCTTTCCTGGAGAAAGACTAGATCATATTTCACAAGAGGCTTGTCTCAAAAGCATAATAGAGGTACGACTTTCTGAGCGTGAGCGAAGAATCTCTACCACCCTAGCTCCGGCAATAAGGATGTTTCGCTTACGCTCAACATGACGGCCGCTTCTGAGACAACCCTCTTGTAATTTCATCACCTCTCTATCCTATCGTAGCATTCTTATACCAGTTGATTTTTCTGGTGAGATACATCATTGCCCCGACTACCATAAATAAACCAATGCTTCCAATAAGCAGTGAGAAATCTTGTTGGATAATGATCACGAAAATGAAGGAATAAAAAACGGTCAGCAACGAAGAAAACAACAATACCAGTTTCGTTGGTTTTAGGAATGTTTTAGAATAAAGCGTTAACAGTCCTACCGTTGCAAGTGATGAAACAAGATAAGCTGCGTTGTAGCCAATTTGCTCGGAAAAACTCAGCAGCATCGTGTAGTAAATGATCAATCCCGCACCAATGAGAATATATTGAAACGGATGAATTTTAATTTTCTGAGAAATCTCAACCAGAAATAAAGAGATAAAGGAGAGAAGGATCACCAGATGGCCATACTTCGAGGTGCGCATACTCTTTTGATATTGCTCCACGGGAATTAGCAGGTCAACACCAAAATCATAACCCGACAAATCTATGGTGCCCAGCCAAGCCTGTGCAAATGGCCTGTTGTAGTGTAGCACACTCCACTGCGATTGAAAACCGTGTTCAGTGATAGTTCTTGAGTCTGGAAGAAACTCTCCATTAAAACTCGGGTTTGCCCACGGCCCTTCGAGGGAAACATCTGTTGTTTTACCTACAGGAACAAAATCTAAACCTCTGCTACCTTTGAACTTAAGCTGAACGGAAATCGGAACATCGAAATTCGAATAGTCTGTCCAATTGAGTTTCGCTATAAGTCCAGTGAGTGATTCTCTTCCATAATTTACACCAAGATGATTCGAAGGCTCTGAGGCGAGTTTTTGATCTCCATTCATTATCATTGGATTGTCCGAAATACCGCGGAGATCTGATATCCCTAAAATCAGATGGGCTTCATCCCAAAGCACTTCGCCATCGATCTTCAGGGCCGTTGCATCTTCCTTTTTCCATTTGGCATTTACTGTCAAGGCAGATTCATACACCGCTGCCTCATAAATGCCACGATGCAGAACTTGAGGTTCAACTTTGCCGCTAATGCTTAAATCATTTGGCGAGAAAAAGGCATAGCGGATGTGCTCAACAATTCTTGGTTCCTCTCCCTTTTCTTTTATTACTTCCCGGTATTTGTACGGCAGCACCACAATAGGACCGGAAATCGTTTGTCGTCCCGACCATTTGGACGTGATATCCATTAGCACTTCTTCCGATCGAAATTGCCTCTCCCGAATGAGGCCATCAATCCAGGAAAGTGGAATCAGCAACATCAACAGCAAAAAGCCGATCGACAATAATTTTATCGTGATCGATTCCTGTAGCCAGTTATTGAAGCGATCGAGTAGATTGATTGGTGTGTTTTGTGTGTCCATAGTTGTAAATTTTAAAAGTACTTTTAATTTAAAAGTGATATGATAAAAAAATTATTTCCGTTGTTGTTTCACTATGGCCTCCAGCGCATCCAGGTGCTTCTTAAATGCCTGACGACCTTTTTCCGAAATCTTATAACGTGTGTTGGGTTTCCGGTCAACAAACGACTTGTTCACGATAATGTACTTCTCTCTCTCCAGCGCCTTAATGTGTGTAGCCAGGCTACCATCAGTTAGATTTAATACATCCTTCAACGAACTGAAGTCAAAAAACTCGTTCACGATCAAAATCGAGAGTATTTGAAGTCGCACGCTGTGCTCCAACGTTTTATCCAACTTGTCAAATGGATTGCTCATTTGTCGTATTTCCTGTGCATCAATACTCCGTAAACAATGTGAAGTATTCCAAATCCGATTGACCAAAATAGCAGACCATAACCTGGCAAGGCAGCAGATAAAAGTCCCAAAACAATTTCTGAATATCCGAGGTAGCGAATCTCATCGTAAAGGTTGGGGCTTGCGTTGATAAGACCCAATCCATAGAAAACAAGACAAGCAGGCGCTACTACACCATAGTGACCATTGGCCAAAAGGATCAAAATGAAAATACCTCCGGCAAAAATTGGTGTTGCCAGGTTGATCAACAACAATCTGGCCGAGCGATCCCAAACATTAGCGCCAAGTCGCTTTGCTTTTCTGGAAGTCAGCCAGAAAACAGAACCGAGTGACAAGATCAAAACCACGGCAGCAAGTAAAAGTAACTTGACAATGACGTCAAGTGATTGAACCGATTCAGTGCGATAGCTAAGGGGAGAATTGGGATATTGAATCATCAGGTACGCAATCGCGGCACCTATCAGGGCATA
>DAORAG010000040.1:0-12889 GCA_035344095.1 Cyclobacteriaceae bacterium
TTCTCAACTGTGTTCGAATAAAAAACAATCTTATCACAGTCTTGCAATCCAAATGTTTCTCTTCTGGTATGCTCAGCGAGTTGAAGATATAACCTTAACGCTACATCCTCTCCGACAGTCGAAGCCAGCCTTGTTTTTACTCTGCCTTTTTCCGGGGTGCGATAAAAGATCAATAGTACTCGCTTCCGGCCCACGCTAGTAAACTTTGATTCCCTTTTCTAACCAGATTGACCAACTTTTGGAATAGGTGTGAACACTGTCAGTCGGTTGGTTCTTACTATTTCTGATTTCCCCACCTTCGTTCACCCATTCAAAAATGCCTCCGTAGAGATTACGCACGTTGGTGAATCCCATCTTCTGGAGCTTCTCCCCTATTCGCTCACTGCGATAACCAACGGTACAGTAAACGATCACCTCTTTGTTCTTATCCAATCCTTTCACCATATCACCATCAAAATCATCGTAGTCGATGAATTTTGCATTCGGCAGATGACTCACTTTATATTCTTCAGGTGACCGTGTATCAAGAATGACGGGATGTTGGCCTTCGCTAATCTTACTTCGAAGGACTGAAGGTTTAATTTGAGGAACGGTGTTTTTGTACAGAGAGCTAAGCTTGTCATCATAAGTTTTCTGGGCATTCGAAAAAGTCCACCCAATAACAAAGATCAAACAGATAGCGATTTTTTTATCCATACCAATTCATATACAAGGTAGCCAATAACCAGCAGATACTCCACGAGAACAATCCAAAGGCTTTCATTATATCCGGTAGATGTGTAGCCTGAATAGGTGAGGAATATCAGACCGCTCCAGACAATCGCAAATCGATAACGAGTTAAAGTTGATAGCATCACCAAAGTTGAAAGGTACCATGGATGAACTGTAGTAGCGAATAATAGATAAATCGATAGCACCCACATCATTACTAAAGGAATTACCTTTAAGTTGTCGGCCCACTCATCGCTTTGCCGCGCCAAAGCCAAGCCATTGGCACCTCGCTTCAATTCGTAATTCCACAACGAAACTATCATAATAAGTCCCGCGCTGATCACGCCTAGCTTCCAACCAACTGTTTGAATTGTATTGTATCCTTTGGTCCAAAATCCATATTCTCTAACCAAGTAGTAAATGCTTGCATTAAATTCAAAACTTCTAAAATAGAGTTTCAAACTATCGGTCAGCCCGGCAAATCCGTTGCTCATCACAAGTGGATAAAACATCAGCACCGCTGTGATGAATACAGACGTGTAGAAAGCAATCCATCGTGACGTCTTTAGCCTTCTGACAAAAAGCGGAAGGAAAATGAGTGGAATAAGTTTTGCCCCGATAGCTGCGGACATACTCACGCCTGCCAATGCAATTTTCGTTCTCGACAAGAGAAACAGGCACAACACAACAAAAAAGATTAAAAATGCTTCGAAGTGAAGATTGCCGGTCAATTCCAGAATGATGAGTGGATTTAACGCGTAGATCAAAACTTTGTCCCTTTTAATTCCAGCCGCATCGAAAAGTTTGACCAATAGAAAACAGGTGCCGATTTCGGCCATAAGGATCAATGTTCTCATCACGACAACACTTCCCAAAATGGAATCAGGAGAGATGTACACCGAAAGAAGAAAGACAACTTGAGCCAATGGCGGATAAACTGTGAAGTAATGCTGGCTATTCAGCCGATCAAACAATGCCTGATTGATCCCTGGTACGGTATGCCCGGGTTGTAGATAAAAAGTTGGTAACTCAGCAAAGGGATGAATCCCATTGAAAATCAAACGGCCGTCCCAGATGAATCGATAAAAGTCATCTGAGAGAATGGGGAGTGACCCGATGAACAAAAACCTGAACAAAAGTGCTGCTGCAAGCCAAAACTTAAGATCAACTGCACCTCCTGATTTAGTTATCCAAACATACAGAGCGAATAAAATCGCGTAAGAACTCAGAAGTGCAACAGTATCCGGTCGTTCAATACCATAAGCCAGCAACAAATAAAGCAAAGCAGAAACAGCAGTTGCGAGGTATGTCGGCAACTTATGCTTTTGCATCTACCACAGGTTTTACGCTATAGTAGAACACAGCACCAAATCCCAACGAGAGCATGACGTGGAAAAAAATTAAAGCGAAATCATTCCAATAAATACCAGCAACAATGCCAACCAAAAAATAAATACAAAGCAGGCCTTCAACGATGGTTAATCCACCAACATTCAATTTGATGTACGAATTATTTCTCCAGCTATCACCTTTTAGTGTCACATTAAACTTAGGCGTCCTAACAAATGGGGACTTACGCCCTATGAGTCCCTCAAAAACAGCAATACCGTTATGAAGCGAAAGCCCCATAGATATGATCAGGAAGCGGGGATACAATGCAATAAATGATTTGCTATAGGTTTCACGATCAATTTGTTTGGCAGCAACCCAATAAAAAATTGTAATTGACAAAAATCCGAAGATAAAAACCACGCCCATGTCAAACACCCAGGATACCGAAGGATGAACCTGCTTAATATAAAGCATGGGGATACTTAGGATACTCGCAATCAACAGACAAACAAAAACAGAACTATTAAATAAATGAAAGAAGGCATGTATCTTATTGGTGAGCGAAAGTGGAGCACGCAACACCTGCCCGAATACTTTCTTTGCTGTCTCTGCACCGCCTTTATTCCACCTGTACTGCTGCGATTTAATTGCACTCATAATGACCGGCAGCTCACCCGGTGTTTCGACTTCTTCCAGGTATTTAAACTTCCATCCGTTGAGTTGTGCCCGGTAACTTAAGTCAAGATCTTCGGTCAATGTGTCAAACTTCCACCCGCCTGCATCTTCAATGCACTCTTTTCTCCATACGCCACAAGTACCATTGAAGTTGATAAAGCTGTTCGCATAACCTCTCGCAGATTGCTCAATAGAAAAGTGGGCATTTAAGCCAAACGCCTGAAGTTGAGTAAGAATTGAATAATCTTTATTGATGTGTCCCCATCGGGTTTGCACTACTCCTACTTTAGGATTTCTAAACTCGCTCAACGTGTCTTTCAGAAAAGAAGGCTTTGGCAAAAAATCTGCATCAAAGATGGCGATGAACTCACCCTTGGCAAGTCTGGTTCCTTGGTCCAGTGCCCCCGCCTTATATCCTGTTCTGTTTTCTCTATGAATAAGCTGAATATCCAGGCCCAACGGACGAAGTGATTCAATTTTCCGTATTACTATGGATGTGGTTTCATCTGTTGAGTCATCCAATACCTGGATCTCAAGCTTGTCTTTCGGATAGTCAAACTTACTGACAGCATCCAACAGCCTTTCTACCACATACTTCTCATTAAACACTGGTAATTGCACCGTTACCATCGGCAAGAATTCCGCACCGGTTGAGACCTTTTGCTCGCTTTTTTTGAACCGAAGATATACCCAGGTAAGGTGAAGCTGACCCAGGCTGAACAAAAAAATGTACAGCAGCGACAATGAATACAATATGATGACGATCCACTCGATCACAAGTACTTGAAGATAGTATACAAAATCTTATAGCCCGCCATCACTGTCCCTTTGATCGTGCCCGATATTTTTGAAAAGCCAATTCGCTTGCGATACCGAACCGGCACCTCCACACAATTCATGTTCATCTTGGCCGCCTTCAATTGCATCTCCACCGTCCAGCCATAGGTTTTGTCCTGCATATCAATCGCCATCAGTTTATCGAAACGGATAGCGCGAAATGGACCCAAATCAGTGAACTGTACATTGTAAAACAGCTTCAGCAATCCCGTGGCAAGCCAATTGCCAAATACCTGCTGCGGTGTCATCGAACCTTTCTCTCTATTGCCGAGCGCTCTCGAACCGATAACCAAGTCAGCATTTTGGTCTAAAATAGGTTCCACTACCGAGGTCATTTCTTCCGGGTAATCTGAATGGTCTGCATCCAGAAAAACGACAACATCTGGCGGATTTTGCCTGACGTATTCTATTCCCTTCAAACAAGCCCGTCCATATCCAGGAATCTCTTCTCTCAATACAGTGGCCCCTGCGTCCCGTGCAATTTTCTCCGTATCATCTGTGGACGCGTTGTTTACGACAACAACTTCTTCAACCAGGTCTTTAGGGATTTCTGAAAGCACTTGTCCGATCCCATTCTCTTCATTGAAGGCTGGTATGATAACCACGATTCTCTTCCCATTCATCTCGCTACAAATTCAGGCAAAGTTGGATCGGGCCCTCAATTCGACTCGATATTATTTCCGAGCAACACTGGCTGCCCGAATCTGCCCTTTTCGTCTTTTACTTCCAGATTGAGTACACCTCTTGGACAAACTGAGGAACAAACACCACATCCAACACATGAAGACCTGATAATGTTTTGTCCACGCTGGGCATACCATCTCACATCAATGCCCATCTCACAGTAAGTGGAACAATTGCCACAAGAAATACATTGCCCACCATTTGTCGTTATTCTGAATCTCGACTTGAATCGTTGTACAAATCCTAAATATGCAGCAAGTGGACACCCAAATCTGCACCAAACGCGATTGCCCATGAAAGGATAAAATCCTGTTCCTACTACTCCACTAAAAATTGCTCCAATAAAAAAACCATAAGGCTTTCTCAAATGATTGTAGGTATCCAAGCCAAGAAAAGAAGATGTGCCCGTAGCAAAATTGTAGATGACAGCAGCGGTCATGATTACCGCAAATACCAGTACCCCATGAATCAGCCACCTCTCAATTTTCCAGGCTTTAAGTGATTTATCAGACAAATGCCGAAAAGGATCTCCAGCTGTCTCAGCCAGTCCCCCACATCCACACACCCAACTGCAATACCATCGCTTACCAAAAAAGTAAACAAACACTGGTACGCCTATTACGAACAACGTAATTCCCCAGGCGAACATAAAAATCCCGAGTCCGCCCGCTGTGGTGAGCATATTGATGTGCCATGCATCAAAGAAATCGTAATCCAGAGGCCACATATTTTTAAAATCAAAATACGGCTGGTTAAGCCTGACCAAAATTTCCGGTAATAAGAATGCCAGAGCCAACTGAAAAAACATCACGGAAATAGTCCTGAAGATTTGATATCGACTGTGCCTGTATTTGATGATCATCCTCACTCCCATCACCACCACCGCAAACGTGTAAAGAAATCCATAGAGGAACCACTGGCTCGAGGACCCATTTGGATCAATCCATTTTTTCAGGGGGTCAACCAGTACGATCCAATTGACGATGTAAGCATCGTAGAAATACAAAAAGATATAAAAAATGATCAGCAGTGTGCCAATCAAAACACCGATCCATCCGCGGTTATTCAGCGCATGAAAAAAGATGCCATTATTCTTGATACCAGCAGGTTCGAGATTTGCCTTTGGAAGGATAAACATAAGCGCTCCCAATGCACCCACACCAAATACCAAAATCATGAGCAGTAAGGCTTGGTCCCGAACAATACCTGTGAGGGAAGCTCGAGTGAGTCCGCCAACGTAGTCGTCATAAATGACCTTTTCCCATAGCTGCTGTTGCCTGAATTGATTGTTTACTGACTCCACTGCATCAGCAAGTGTGTTAGAAAATGAGACACTGGTGCCGAACTTCTTCCCAAACAAGGGCTCCATCATAGGCAAAAGTGACTCCTGATGTTCGGGCTTTACGTTATCTGAAAAAATTTCTTTGGTAAGTGTAAACTCAGAAGCAAAAAACAGAGAGAGAAACAATCCAAAAGCAGCCAGAAAGAGTGCGAGCCCTATGATACGAATCAATCTCATGTTATGCTGCAATTACGTTTGTTGATGAGAAATGCTTCTGAATTTCCTCCTCATGCCGAACAAAAAATTCCGGATCAAAGTTGGCTTCAGGCAGATGATCAATGACATACTTTATGTCGCGACCTTCACGGAGCCATCGATCAAAACATTCATGACGCAACCTGATGCCAAAAGCGTTTATACCTAAAAATTTTCTTGTCTCTTTGTTCCAAATAAAATGCATCGCCTTCTCCCCTCCTGCATGCTCCCAATAAAATTCATCCTCTGACGAACCAAGTCTATTGCCGACCTGACCATACGTTTGGTATTCGATATCGAAAAACTTCGCAGAATTGAACCATGGTCCCGGTTGATATTTTGTCTTCTTCCCGCAAATTGTCTGTGCTACAACCTCTCCCATCATTCTGCCGGTGTACCATACCTGTTCGATATTTCTCCTTCCAGGCAGTTCGTAGTTTCGTTCTACGCAATCTCCAATCGCATATACATCACGTATGTTGGTTTCTAGAAATTCATTCACGAGCACACCTCTCTTAATCTCAACACCACTCCCTCTGAGAAAATCAACATTGGGCGAAACGCCAACGGTAAGACCAACAAACTGACATGAAATTGATTCTCCGGATGAAGTAACTACCGATTTAACTCGTCCATTTTCATCGGGCAGAATTTCTTTCAGCTCCGTTTCCAATTTTAAGTCTACATGATGAGCACGAAGATGGCGTGTGATCAACTGCGCATCCTGAATGGGCAGAACGTTGTTCCAAAAAGATTTTTCCCGAACAAGGAAAGAGACCTCAATTCCTCTCGACAAGAGCATCTCAGCCATTTCAACACCGATTAGCCCACCACCGACCACCACGGCTTTTTTAATTCCCTTTGTCCTGTTCTCCATTTCGACAAGATCCTGATAACTGTAGAGCCCCTGCACACCAATTAAATCCTGGCCGGGCCAACCAAACTTATTCGACTTCGAACCCGTTGCCACAATCAACACATCGTAGCTAATAGTATCACCGTTTGATATCAAAAGTTTTTTTTGAGAAGTATCAACCGACTCAACATGAGCATTCAGCAGATCAATTTTATTTTTCTTCCAAAACCAGTCCTCATAGGGTTTGGTATTCTCATACTTCATGTGACCCATGTAGATGTACATCAAAGCAGTTCTGGAAAAGAAGTGCTCAGTTTCGGAAGATACAACGGTAATCTTGTCGTCAGACAACTTTCGAAGGTGACGTGCAGCAGTGATACCTGCAATTCCATTTCCTATAATGACAATATGCCTCATTTATGGCTGCAAGATATTTGTATTATGAGAATCCAAAATGTCAATTTAGAGACAAGGCCAACAAGTATTGGCATCGCGATTGTTCAGGTAAACTTAGCGAATATCAAAGATTGTCCCTAAGCAGACAAAGTCGGCTTATAATGAATCATATGAATGGCTGGCGTACTTAAATTTGCATTCATGAAATCACTTATCCTTTTCTTCTACAGTCTCGTTTTTTTGCAGGTGCAAAGCAGAGAAATTGATGATTTCTTTTCCGCAACAGATCAATTTCTAAAAAAATATGTTTCAGAAGGCAGTGTCGACTATGCCTTGATCAAAAAAAACAAACATGAAATTGGGGCGATTGTGCAAAACATTGGCTCGATGGATTTGGCTACGCAGGACCAAAATGTCGTGAAAGCCTTTTATATCAATGCCTACAACATGCTTGTGATATCGTCTATTGTAGAAAACTACCCGGTTAAGTCACCTATGGACATTCAAGGCTTTTTCGACAAGAAGCTTCACCTCGTAGCAGGAGAAATGCTCACTTTGAATGCACTGGAAAAAGAAAAATTGCTGAGCCCCACGCTGGATGCACGATTGCATTTCGCACTGGTCTGTGCAGCAAAAAGTTGCCCACAGCTGATGAGTTCCTCGTTTAAGCCCAATCAACTTGACGCGCAACTTGATGAACGAACCCGATCAACCATCAATGACTCAAAGTGGCTAATGGTTAAATCCGGCCAAAAACAGATTGACGTCTCAAAAATATTCGAGTGGTATGCCAACGACTTCACCAGGAATGGCAAAACGATAACCAGTTGGATCAACCAATACCGGACTTCAAAAATTCCTGCGAGTTATAAAGTTACCTACTACGAGTACGATTGGTCTTTGAACGGGAAGTAATCAATAATACTTTAGCGGCACGATCACCTTTTGTGACTCACCCGTCCAAGTGATCTTCACCTGATCAAATCCCGGAGGCCCGAATCGGCCCATCATGCCGTTTAGGAAACCAAACCCTTCTTTAGGAATACCGAAAAAATTCTTGTCCAATTCTCCGTTTTCATTTTGGTCATGAATCACACTAATGGCGTATTCTCCCTCCCTCAGGTTAAAAAAACTGATATCCTTTGTCGTGGCGTCAGCGCTGGCACTTTCACTATACGCGTATTTCTTTAAAAAATTTGCGGGCGAATCGTATAGCGCAACATAAATTTTTCCCGCACCAACCTCGATGTCTTTAACGGTTACAGTTAGGTGTCCGCCTTGTCCGAAAGTGAAGGACGGAATCCAAAGCACCAAAATCCAAAAAACCGATGTACTCCACTTATCCATAGTTTTTCAATAGTTAGCCTAATTCAGCAACTCGATTCCATTTAATTCGTTTCAAAAATGGCGAAGTTAGTGCCTCTAACAAAGCACCCAGAATACCAATGAAATATTTCCTCTATTTAGTCGCTCTTCTGCTCACCAGTTTCTCATTAATATCCTCACAGCAAGGATTTAACCTTTCGCAAAGTATGGAAAGAGGAAAGCAGGTATACAGCACTCATTGCTTCACTTGCCACATGGAAAAAGGTGAAGGGATACAGGGCGTTTATCCACCGCTGGCGAAATCAGACTATCTGATGGCGGATAAGAATAGGGCAATCAAACAAGTATTGGAAGGAGCCAACGGAGAAATGATTGTGAATGGTGAAAAATACTTTGGGTTTATGACCGGGTTTCCGTTAAGCGACACGGAGGTAAGCGATGTTCTCAACTACATTCGAAATTCCTGGGGCAATAAAGGCGCGCCTGTAACACCGGCAGAAGTAAAAGCACTACGATGAGCAATATTTATCATGTCTTAACAGGTGACGCGCTACTTGAAAATTTTCCAAAAGAGAAAATTAAGGGCTCGTTAATTGTTAATCGCGAGTGTTTGATTGAAGGGCCTGTGCAACCGGAGCCATCAGATCAATTTTGGAACGAGAGAGAGAAATTCCTAACGCAGACGTATGCTGACAGTGACATAGACTACCGATCGGAAGTTATGGCAGAACTTACAAAGCTTCAGCAGCTAAAGGACGGAGATGAGGTTAATCTATGGTTTGAGCATGATCTGTTTTGTCAAACCAATTTTTGGTTCACCATTACATTGATTCCCAACAGCGTAAAGGTACATCGAGTGTCTCCCATCGTTGAGGAACCCGAATACCTTTGGTATGGGTTTGGGGCACTGTCCAAAGACGAACTGTCGACTTGTTTTGAGCGGAGACAAGAGCTCTCCAGTCAGGAGATTGAGCTGGCGCGAAACCTGTGGGCTGCCTATGCATCTGAAGATACTGCACTACTTCGTTCTCTCTCGCAATCACCAAATAAAGCTTTCCCTTACTTAAAAGAAGTGTGCGAAGCTCATATTGAGCGCGAGCTGAAAACAGGTCGACCCGGCAGGCCAGAAAAATCTATCAGAAAAATTATTGAAACAGAAGGCAAGTCCTTTCACACCGTGTTTCGGGAATTCTGCGAGCGAGAGGGCATTTATGGCTTCGGTGACCTTCAGGTGAAGCATATATACGATCGAATTTTACAATCCTAACCAATACGGCATGGCAAATTTTACTTTGGACGTAAACAACCAGTCACTCAAAGTGGATGTCGAACCAGACACCCCCCTGCTCTGGGTGCTCCGGGATGAACTCGAGTTGAAAGGAACAAAGTTTGGATGTGGCAAAGCTTTATGCGGTGCCTGTACTGTTCACTTCAACGGCAATGCAGTGCGGTCGTGCAGCCTACCAGTATCTGCCGCCACCAAAGGCAAGATCACTACTATTGAAGGGCTGTCATCCGATGGATCGCATCCTCTGCAGCAAGCCTGGGTTGAGTTGGATGTACCTCAGTGTGGATATTGTCAGGTAGGCCAAATCATGTCCGCAGCAGCGCTTTTGCAACGCAAGAAGAATCCAACTGATGATGATATCAATTCAGCAATGTCAGGGAATTTATGTCGGTGTGGTACCTATGTTAGAATCAGGGAAGCCATCAAGCTTGCCGCAAAAAAAGGAGGTAAGTCATGATCAACTTTGATCCATTGAAGCAGGAAGAGAACACAGAAGTTCAACTGTCAAGAAGAGATTTTGTAAAACTAAGCAGTCTGGCGAGCCTCGGTTTATTTGTAGGCGCCAATTTGGTCACCGGGAAAATTGCTAAAGGCAATGCACTGCTGGCTGATTCATTCGGGCCAAGTGTGTTCATCTCCATTCCTAAAGAAGGGAAGATCACCATCATGGCAAAAAATCCTGAGATAGGTCAAGGAGTAAAAACATCATTGCCTCAAATAATTGCTGAGGAACTAGAAGTGCGATGGGATCAAATTCAAGTAGAGCAAGCACCACTGGACAGAAGGTATGGCGCTCAGTTCGCAGGAGGAAGCACAGCGGTAAAAACCAACTATACTACACTACGACAAGCGGGAGCCGCTGCGCGTGAAATGCTCATTGAAGCTGCTGCGAGAAAATGGAATGTAGCACTTAACAAATGTTTTGCAAAAGAAGGTGTTGTTTACCAACGTGATACTCAACTGAAGTTCACTTACCATGAGCTGGCAGAAACGGCTTCTCAACTTGAACTTCGAGAAAACCCGACTCTAAAAGAACCAAAGAACTTTACGCTGATTGGCAAATCCATTGGCGGTGTAGACAACCAAAAAATAGCTTCCGGTCAAGTCGAGTTTGGGTTGGATGCCCGACCTAAGGGAATACTGGTGGCAAGTGTCGAGCGCTGCCCGGTATTCGGAGGAAAGATAAAATCAATTGACGACTCTGCTGCCCTAAAAATTGCCGGAGTAGAAAAAGTAATCAAGATAGAACCAACCCCCGACCCAACCCGATTAGTAGCAGGCGTTGCTGTGATTGCCAAAAACACGTGGACCGCAATGAAAGGAAGACGCGCTCTCAAAATCGAATGGGAGTTGCCCGAAGGCGAGGCGGAAACTGATGAAACACTTCGTAGTCAATTTGAAAAAAATATCAACTCCAACGGGGAGGTTCTCAGAAATGATGGTGACGTTGATACTGCCTGGCCCAATTGTAAAAAAATACACGAAGCGGTTTATGAAGCGCCATTCCTTGCCCACGCTCCTATGGAACCCATGAACTACATTGCAGACGTACGTGCAGATGGTGCTGACCTATGGGGACCGACACAAGTACCTGGCTCTGCTATGGGTCTGGCCGCTGCCATCACCGGCTTGACTCCCGACAAAATAAAGGTAAGAATGACGCGTGTGGGTGGAGGGTTTGGAAGACGCCTGATGGCAGATTACGCGTGTGAAGCAATTTATCTGTCAAAAGAATTGGGCAAACCGGTGCAAGTGGTTTGGACACGCGAAGATGACATGCAGCACGACTTCTATCGGCCCAGCGGCATGTTCAAAATGAAGGCTGGTCTAGATGGCGAGAACAAACTGGCAGCCTGGCACATCAAGGCCACCACTACTTCGCGATACGCTTTCCGCGGTTCAAGTGATCCCTCATATAAGACGGAAGTATTTCCAGATGGA
Source organism: Cyclobacteriaceae bacterium (assembly GCA_035344095.1). Taxonomy (GTDB): domain Bacteria; phylum Bacteroidota; class Bacteroidia; order Cytophagales; family Cyclobacteriaceae; genus ELB16-189. The sequence goes on from DAORAG010000040.1 coordinate 11,584, forward strand.
TTTCCTGCGGGCTTTGTGCCAAATTTTAAAATGGAATATCTGCCAGTGGCGAGCAAGGTTCCCCGCGGGGCATGGCGCGCTCCTGGTCACAACATCACAGCCTGGCTGGACCAGTCATTCATTGATGAGATGGCCCATCTTGCTGGCAAAGATCCAATCGCCTTCCGTTTGGCGCTGTTAGGCGAGGAAGACAAAGAAATGCCTTACGAAGATCATGGAGGACCATTCTACAAAACAAGTAGACTGAAAAACGTAATTAAACTGGCTACTGAAAAGTCAAATTGGTCAACACCAGCCCCCAAAGGTGTGTTCCGCGGATTCGCTGCGCATTTCATGTTTGGAGCATACGTAGCTGAAGTAGTGAGCATTTCCATGAAAGATGCAACCACCATCAAACTAGAAAATGTGGTGGCTGTGTGTGATTGTGGAACAGTGATCAACAGAAGCGGTGCCATTAATCAAATTCAAGGCGGCATCATTGATGGGCTTAGCGCAACATTGAATGGCGCGATTCACATTGAAAATGGAAAAGCGAAAGAAGGAAACTTCGATGGATACAAACTGATGCGCATAAATGAAGCTCCAACTATTGAAGTACACCTGGTTGATAGCACCGAAAATCCGGAGGGGTTAGGTGAAATGTCACTTCCAACGGTCAGCGCAGCCCTTTGCAATGCCATTTTTGCAGCAACGGGTAAAAGAGTTCGGAAATTACCGGTTAACTTGACCGAAGAAACCAAGCTCTAACTCCTATGAGACTACTTCTCTTTTTGCTCGCTATCGCTATAGTGAGTTGCACCCCCGTGTCCAAAGATCAACCCCTCAAAGCAGTCAGGGGAACCGACAACTACCTGCCTCCAAAATTCAGCGATCCCGAGCGTATTACAAAGATCAAAAATGCTGCACCGGTAGTGGATGCGATCTACCAGAACTACGCGAGGCAAAATATTTTTCCATCGATCGCTTATGGAGTTATCGTTGATGGGCAGTTGGTGCATTCAGGTGCATCAGGTGAGGCCAATCTGAAAACAAAACGAAAGAGCGATATCAAAACGCTTTATCGTATTGCTTCCATGACCAAAAGCTTTACAGCCATGGCCATATTAAAGCTTCGGGATGAAGGCAAATTAAATTTGCAGGACCCTGCTGCAAAATATGTCAGCGCTTTGGATGATATCACTTACCTCACCAGTGACGCACATCGTATTACGATTCAGGATTTATTAACCATGTCTGCGGGATTCCCAGAGGATAACCCCTGGGGAGATCGTCAACTTTCAGATACCGATCAGGAGCTGATTGATCT